>CAZDXY010000065.1:0-5732 GCA_964509385.1 uncultured Rikenellaceae bacterium | reverse complement strand
GCCCGTTGCATAAGGAAAATCAGCTTGCCTCTCAATTATGAATTGAGTAAGTGTCTTAATCGAGTAACCTTTCATGGGAGTAATGAATACGTTAATTTTACACTCTTTACAGTTAGCAATATTAGGCAAAATCAAATACAAATCAAAAACTTTTTTCCTGTTTTAAAACGTTTGCGATTATGTTTAAGACAATTTTTTTAGAAGAAAAGTTATAATGGTTCTATTACTAATTTGGTTAAATGAAAACTCTGGTATAAGTTTGTTGAGGTCATTACATTTTTATTTTATCAAAGTAAATCGATGAAAAACAAAGGCCTTTGTATATTCAAGTTTGGTGGTGCATCAGTTAAATCGGCGCAGGGTGTTAAAAACCTTGCGGAAATTGTAAGGAATCAATCGAACAGATTAATAGTAGTAGTCTCGGCAATGGACAAAACAACCAATGCCCTGGAAAGGATACTCTCTGGTTATCTGGAAAATCATGGTGAATTTAAAGAGCAATACAATCAGCTAAAAGATTACCATATTGGCATCGCCAATGAACTATTCTCCAAAGACAATGGTTTTGTCATGGAGGCTTTACAAAGAATTTTTGGACAGATGGAAGACTTTTTACAAGAACCTCCAGTAAATGATTACAATTTCACATACGATCAGTTTGTCCCCTTTGGAGAAATTCTTTCATCAACGATTATTTCGTTATACCTTAAATATGTTGGAGTTAGTAATGCTTGGATGGATATAAGGCAAAGTTTAATTTCCGATTGCAACTACCGTGAAGGAAACATTGATCTTGCTCTATCGGAGGATTTGTGTAAAAAGAACTTTTGCTTTGATAAGTATAAATTATTTGTGACCCAAGGCTTTATTGCAGGAACCCGGGAAGGAACAACCACAACCCTTGGCCGTGAAGGTTCAGATTATACTGCGGCATTACTTGCAAACCTTATTGATGCTGAAAGTATCACTATATGGAAGGATGTAGAAGGGGTTTTAAATGCAGATCCAAAAACTTTCCCAAATACTGTAAAACTTGATGAAGTTTCATTTAAGGAAGCCATAGAGTTGGCATATTGTGGTGCGCAAATAATTCACCCAAAAACCATTAAACCGCTGAGGAATAAGCAGATTTCGCTATTTGTGAAATCTTTTCTGAATCCTCAAGCCAATGGTACACTAGTTTATCAAACTGATAAGCGGATTCCTTATCCTCCTATTCTAATTCAAAAAACAAACCAGGTACTTATTTCACTTACACCACTAGATTTTTCCTTTGTTATTGAGGACTGTCTGAGTAAGATATTTTCGATACTTTATAAGCATAGAGTAAAGGCTAACCTAGTTCAAAGTTCTGCCATTAGTTTTTCAATTTGTGTGGATGATGAAGAGCATTTCTTGCCAGGAGCAATTGATGAGTTAAAGTTAAGTTTTTCTGTGAGGTATAATAAGAATTTGGAGCTACTTACAATCCGACACTATACTCAGGATGCAATTATCAGAAATACGAGTAGCAGGTTAGTTTATCTTCAGCAATTAACAAGGAGTACAGCGCGTTTTGTAATGGCAACGTTTGCATAGATTTATTAGTTATTAAAAAAAGTATGACAACTCATAAAACTGAAAACTTATCATTTATATATTGAGAAATGTTGATATTGGAAAATGTATTAACTATTGATATATTGGGTAAACTTTAAGAAATTAATAGAAAAAAGGTTGATTAAAACTATCGGGAAAAACATAGTGCAGTACCTTTTACGCTCTCATCAAAAAGTCCATTTTCATAAACTAACCTACCGTTAATAATTGTATGGGTAATACGGTGGCTAAATGTTTCGTTCTCAAAGGGAGACCACCCACATTTATATAGAATATTATCTTTAGTTACTTTCATAATTGTATCAGGGTCTATCAATACCAGGTCTGCATAGTAACCTTCTCTGATATAGCCTCTTCTTTCGATTTTAAATAATTCAGCGGGAGCATGACACATTTTCTCCACTACCAACTCTATGGTGAAAATCCCTTTTCTCACCATTTCAAGCATGGCAATTAATGAGTGCTGAACCATAGGTCCTCCCGAAGGGCAAGTTAAATAAGGATTTCTCTTTTCCTTAAGGGTATGTGGAGCGTGATCTGTGGCAACCACATCTAGCTTGTTGTTTATTAATCCTTCTATCAACGCTTCTCTATCGTTTGAGGTTTTTATGGCGGGGTTCCATTTTATGCGCCACCCTATATTATTATAATCTTTATCTGAAAACCATAGGTGGTGTACACAAACTTCTCCAGTTATGAGTTTCTTGGAGAGTGGAGTGTCATTCGAAAGTAAATCCATCTCTTTCTCTGTGGAGAGATGTAATATGTGAAGTCTTGTTTTATACTGTTTTGCCAGTTTAACGGCAAGATTACTGCTAAGATAACAAGCTTCGGCACTTCGTATCAATGGGTGACAGCTAAAAGGGATATCTTTATTATATACCTTATTATAGTATGAAGTATTTCGCTTTATCGTTTCCTCATCTTCGCAATGAGTTGCAACCAGCACAGGAGATGTGCGAAATATCATATCCAAAGCTTCGGCGTTATCAACCAGCATGTTGCCGGTTGATGATCCCATAAATACCTTTATACCACAAACTTTTCGAGGATCTGCTTTGGAAATCTCATGTATATTGTTGTTGGTTGCTCCAAGGTAAAAAGAGTAGTTTGCCAAAGATTGCATTGAAGCAATTTCATGCTTTTTGTCCAACTCCTCTAAGGTAATTGTCTGTGGATTTGTATTGGGCATATCCATAAACGAAGTGATACCACCCGCAACTGCGGCCTTCGATTCGGAATAAATATCACCTTTATGGGTGAGTCCTGGTTCACGAAAGTGAACTTGATCATCAATTACACCAGGGATAAGAAATTTACCTTGTGCATCAATGATCTTATTTACATTATTTGTAAAAGTTTTATTAAAGCTTATTGATTCAATAAGACCATTTTTTACGAGAATGCTTCCCAAAAAATGCTTACCCTCATTAATTATTGTGGCATTATTGATTGCAATTGCACTCATTTTTTGCTCTTAGAATGATAAACTCAATTAAGTCATCTTTTTGTACTCTCTAAAAAGACTCTTGATTTTCATTGATATTACACCCCACATGGCTTCCCTAAAAATTCCACTGCTCATTTTTGAAGCTCCTTCAGTACGTTCAGTGAAAACAATGGGCACTTCAACTATATTAAAGCCAAGTTTCCATGCAATGAACTTCATCTCAATTTGAAAAGCGTAACCCTTAAATCGAATGTTATCAAGATCTATTGCATCAAGTACATGTCTTTTGTAACATTTAAAACCGGCAGTAGAGTCCATAATTTTCATGCCAGTAATCATACGAACATAAATAGAGGCAAAATAAGACATTAGAACTCGTTTCATGGGCCAGTTTACAACATTTACTCCCTTAATATATCTTGAACCTATTGCTAAATCAGCACCATTCATGCATGCTTCGTGGAGTCGAACTAAATCATCTGGATTATGCGAAAAATCAGCATCCATCTCAAAAATAATATCATACAGGTTTTCTTTTGCCCATTTAAATCCAGTAATGTAAGCAGTTCCCAATCCTTGTTTACTCTCGCGTTCGATGATATGCAAACAATTATTGTATTCGTTCATTAACTCCTTGACAATCCTTGCTGTACCGTCGGGTGATCCATCGTCAATAATCAGTAAATGATAACCTGGTTTAAGCGATAGAACTTTACGGATCATTCGCTCAATATTATCCTTCTCGTTGTATGTTGGAATTATTACTAAACTTTTCATTAAATGTTTAAATATTACGAAACATGCAAATATACTAAAGTTTAGCTTAACCTTTGGATCTTGCTGTTGTTAATATTATAATCCATATTTATTTATGTGATTAATAACATATTTATGAAAATCATTGATATACAAAGCGATGACTTAATTTTGCAAAACAATATTTTTTTTATTATTTGTAATTGAAGGTAAAATCTTAACTTTAACACCCTGTTTTATAAAATTATTGCAATATTTATCACTAAACAATATTTATTATGAGTAATGATATTATTAATTTAAATCCTAAAGCTGTTTGGAAACACTTTTACAGCTTAACTCAAATCCCCCGTCCATCGAAACACGAGAAAGCGGTAGTTGATTTCGTTATTAAATTTGGGAAAGAAAACGGACTGGAAACCATTGTTGATGAAGTGGGTAACGTGGTTATTCGTAAACCTGCAACTCCAGGTATGGAAAATCGAAAGGGGATAATTTTGCAGGGTCATCTTGATATAGTCCCTCAAAAGAATAGCGATAAGCAACACGATTTTGAGAAAGATCCAATTGAAGTTTATATCGATGGTGATTGGGTAACCGCTAATGGTACAACGCTGGGTGCCGATAATGGAATTGGAGTAGCAGCTGCTATGGCTGTTCTCGAAGATAAATCTTTAGTTCATGGCCCAGTAGAAGCATTGTTTACAATTGATGAAGAGACAGGTATGACAGGTGCCTTTGCTTTAAAACCAAACTTGCTAAAGGGGGATATACTCATCAATTTAGACTCTGAGGATGAAGGTGAACTTTACGTGGGTTGTGCAGGAGGTCTGGACGCTAACATTGAGTTGGAATACAAAAATGAAACTGTTCCATCAAATTATATATTCTATAAGTTCTCTGTTAAGGGACTTAAAGGTGGACATTCAGGTTTGGACATCAATTCTGGAAGAGCTAACGCTATCAAGTTACTTTTCCGTTTCTTGAAATATGCCGATAAAAATTTAGATATTCGTATCTCCAGCATTGATGGAGGTAGTTTAAGGAATGCTATTCCCCGGGAAGCTTTTATTGTTGCAGGAGTTCCACAAGATAAAGTTTCAGCTCTTGAACAGGCTGTTGCTATGCACTTAAAAGTGTATAAATCTGAGTTCTCTGCTGTTGAACCCGACTTTTCGTTTACCATTGAGAAAGTTGACACACCTTCGATAATAATCGATTCAAAAGCACAATGGTCAATTACTCGTGCAGTTTTTGGTTGCCCCAATGGAGTAGTACGCATGAGCGATTCCATGCCTGGTCTTGTTGAAACATCCACGAATTTTGCACGCATATATACAAAGGATAACATTATTTATGCACAATGTTTACTGAGGAGTTCTGTTGATTCTGCGAAGGATGCCCTTGCAGAGAAAATCGCATCTGTTTTTGAATTAGCAAATGCAAAAATTACATTTAGTGGTGCTTATCCCGGTTGGAAACCTAACATGGAATCACCAATACTAAAGGTGATGCAAGAGGTATATCACAAAAACTGGGGTAAAGTTCCAGAAATAAAAGCCATTCATGCCGGCTTGGAGTGCGGAATACTTGGAGGTGTTTATCCAAACCTTGACATGATTTCCTTCGGTCCTACAATACGTTATCCTCATTCGCCCGATGAAAAGGTGAATATTAAGACTGTAAAATTATTCTGGGATTTTCTTGTCGAAGTGTTAAAGAATGCTCCCGTTAAATAGGTTTTATTCCTTTTTTAGTTGGAAATAATTTTTTTGTTGAACATCTTTTTTATTAGAGACAATTGATTTGAATGTCAGATAATCAAGTAGATAAAAATTTTTAAAAAAAACCTTAAAAATATTTGCATTAATAATTTTCGATTTTCTATCTTTGCACCCGCTTTGATCGGGATATTGGTTGAGGCGGG
>CAZDXY010000064.1:0-22092 GCA_964509385.1 uncultured Rikenellaceae bacterium | reverse complement strand
TCTGAACATTCAAGTATAGATAAGTATGTGTTTCTACTATGCCATAACCAAAAAAAAACCTGATAAGCTATTAAAGGCTGGGGTAATCAATGCTAAACAGCTATCGCTTTTCAGCGATCATTTCCTGGTAAATGGATTTGATCATCCTGAAATGCCCGTGATAACCAGCGATGAACCCCATAAGCTTAACTTTTTCAGGTGGGGTTTGGTACCCAATTCGGTAAGAACCGAACAGGAAGCGGCAACCTTTTTAAAGGAATATAGCACCCTGAATGCCAATGGCGAGAAAATATTCTCCAGCAGAATTTACCAAGATCCATTGCTTACTCAACGTTGTCTTGTACTATGTTCCGGATTTTTTGAATGGCGTAAGGTTAAGGGAAAAAAGATCCCTTATTACATTAGCCTTAAGGATGAAAGCCTATTTGCTTTTGCAGGAGTTTGGGACAAATGGACTGATGAGAATAACAAAGAGCATTGTACCTACTCGGTGCTGACCACCGAAGCAAACGCTTTAATGGCGCAAATCCATAACACCAAGAAAAGGATGCCATTGATTCTAACACCTGAAAGGGCAAAACTTTGGCTCTCGACTAATCTAACTCATGAACAAATAAAGGATCTAATTACCCCCTTTGAAGCTAAAAACCTAAAGGCTTATACCATCAAACAATTCCTCCCCATTTCCCCGAATGAGGTTATGGGTTCAAGTTTGATTGCTTACTACCATTATCCGGGTATTAGCCAAATTGTTGCCGATGAAGATAAACTGGAATTTCGGGAGAAGCCAGGAGATCAGCTAACGTTTGGTTTTTAAAGTGAATTCATAAAAAAACCGGAGCGTAAACTCCGGCTTAATTCTATTCGTAGTCGATCAACACAGTACCCTTTGGCACTCTATCCCCCTCCTTAACAAATACCTCTTTGATAACTCCGGGGAATGGCGATAGAACCTGATTCATCATTTTCATCGCTTCGAATACAAGAAGCAAATCTCCAGGTTCAACTCTATCGCCGGGCTTAACCGAAACTTTAATTATTGTACCAGGGATAAATGATTTTAGCTCTTTAAGCTGGGGGGCAACCCACTTTGTACGCAGTTCATTTTTCCTGGTTGTAAGGGTTCTGTATTTGGTACCTTCAATAATCATATGTCTAAACATAGGATTATCAGCAATGTTAACCTTTTCCTTAACATTGGTTTTTCCCGTTTCCCCTTTTATTTTTTTTATCATAAGTCAAATTTTAAAAAGGTGGAATACCATGCTTCTTCCAGGGTCTATCTGAAACTTTATTCACCGATACCTCAAGAGCGTGAATTAGGAGCTTACGTGTTTCGTAAGGTTCAATCACTGTATCGATATACCCTCTAGCAGCGGCAACGTAAGGATTGGCGAACTTCTGCTTGTATTCCTTAACCTTCAAGCGACGCATTTTGTCAGGATCCTCTGCTTCCATGATCTCCTTACGGAAGATTATGTTTGCAGCACCTTCAGGTCCCATCACAGCAATCTCGGCACCTGGCCAGGCAAAAACAAAATCGGCACGTAAGTGGCGTGAATTCATGGCAATGTAACCTCCGCCATAAGCTTTGCGAATTATTACAGTCATTTTGGGAACTGATGCTTCGCTGTAGGCATATAGCACCTTTGCGCCATGCCTAATTACTCCTGCATGCTCCTGATCTACACCGGGCAAGTAACCTGGAAGGTCAACCAGGGTAACAAGAGGAATGCTAAATGCATTACAGTAACGAATGAATCGTGCTGCTTTATCGGAAGAATCCACATCCAAAACACCTGCAAGAACCAAGGGTTGATTTGCCACAAACCCCACAGTATCGCCATTAATCCTACCAAATCCCACAACGATGTTGGCAGCCCAGTATTCGTGAATTTCGAAGAAATCAGAATCATCGGATATTGCCTTGATAACATCCCTTACATCGTATGGCTGCTTTGGATCACCGGGAACAATCTCCTCAATGTTGTACTCTGGTTTTGGATCCTTGGGTTCGAATCTACGAGCCTTTTTGGTATTATTCCATGGAATGTAGGTAATAAGCTTCTTTATTTGCTCGAAACATTCCATTTCGCTTTCAGCATAGAAATGAGCATTTCCTGTTATCTCGGCATGAACACGAGCTCCACCCAGCTCCTCCATGGAGATTTCTTCCCCCAAAACGGTTTTAATAACCTCGGGGCCAGTGATGAACATCTTAGAGATGTTATCTACAGTAAATACAAAATCGGTTAATGCAGGCGAGTACACCGCACCACCGGCGCATGGTCCCAAAATAACCGAAATTTGGGGTATTACACCGCTTGCCAGGGTGTTACGAAAGAATATCTCTCCGTAACCTGCCAATGAATTTACCCCTTCCTGAATACGCGCTCCACCAGAGTCGTTGATCCCGATAAGCGGAATCCTCATGCGAAGGGCATAGTCCATAATCTTTGTAATTTTTCGGGCATGCATAAGCCCAAGCGATCCCCCAGCAACAGTAAAATCCTGTGCAAAAACAGCAACTGGTGCTCCATAGATAGTACCAGTACCAATGACAACGCCATCGCCATGGAGAATTTTAGTCTCCATACCAAAATCGCGTGCCTCGTGCTCTACAAAAAGGTCGTATTCATTGAAAGAATCTTCATCCAGCAGGGCAATAACCCTCTCGCGAGCGGTTAATTTCCCCATTGCTTGCTGCTTGGCAATAGCCTGTTCGCCACCACCCTGAAGAATCTCTTCCTTACGCTTTTTGAGCTCTAAGATTTTTCTTTTTAAAGGCATAAATTTCCTTTATTAGTTAATACTAATTGCTCTTTTTATTAAAAAAAATTTGTCAGTTTGAGACTACAACGTTACTAAATCATACGAAATAAATGGGTATAAAATGAAAGCTTTTTGATGAAAAAACATCAACCCCCATTGATTTTCAATACGATCGTACTTATGATATGGAATGATTATGAGTTCATTCCAAATTCTGGCAGATTTTCTGTAATAAACAATCAAAACGACTGTTTAACAATTACTTAATTTGTTTTGGAAGAGGAATACGATAGATTTTATTACCCAAAAAAATTTCAATCCTTTGAAATAACGATTTCTCCTTTCGATTAATAAAGGTTAAAGCAACCCCATCGGCTTCGGCACGGGCAGTGCGACCAATACGATGCACATAATCCTCGGGATCATTGGGCACATCAAAATTGACGATCAAGTCAATATCCTCAATATCAATGCCTCTTGAGATGATATCCGTGGCAACCAGTAATTGAAATTTTCTGTTCTTGAACTGCCTAAGTACCTCCTCACGCTCCTTCTGCTCCAAATCGGAATGGATTGCACTTGCTAAGAGCCCTTCCTGTACCAGCGAACGTTCAATGCTCTTCACCTTAACCTTAGTGGATGCAAAAACAATGGCACTCTTAACATGGTCTTTACCCTTTAGAAGATGGCTTAGCAATGAAATCTTCAACGACTCATCTACGTCATAAGCAGCTTGTAGAACGTTATCTGCCGGTTTCGAAATGGCAATGTTAACTTCAGCAGGATCCTTTAAGGTCTTTTTTGCCAGCTGGCGAATATTGTTAGGCATGGTGGCCGAGAACATCATGGTTTGCCTTTTTGCAGGCAATAGGTTTACAATTTCGACGATATCCTCGTAAAAGCCCATGTCGAGCATTCTATCGGCCTCATCAAGCACAAGGTGCTCTACCCTGTCGAGCCTAACATATCCCATACGGATATGCTGTATCAACCGTCCTGGAGTTGCTATAATAAAATCGACCCCTCTCTGTATGGCAACCCTTTGCTTATCCCAAATTGCGCTTTCGTTTCCGCCATATACTGCTATAGAACTTGCGGGAGCAAAGTAGCCAAAGCCTTCGAGATGTTGATCAATTTGTATGGCCAACTCACGTGTTGGTACAATTACAAGGGTACTGATATAGTTAAGCTTTGCGGGAAGCATGGTGAGCTTGTTGAGAATGGGCAGAATGAACGCTGCTGTTTTTCCGGTACCCGTTTGAGCGCAGGCAATAATATCTCTGCCTTGCATAATAAGTGGTATGGCCTGCTCCTGTACGGGTGTTGGATCTTCGAAACCCATGGCTCTAATACCATCCATAATGGCTTGCTGAAAGCCAAAATCAGTGAAATTCAAAATAGGAAACTTTTTAAAATGATAAACTGGATAATGAAAAATGCTACAGAAAAATTTTAGATCTTAAAGATGAATCTTTAGCCTTGCAATTTTTTATAGTATAATTTGGGAGCAAAGGTATATCTTTTTTACTGTTTCAACATTTATTTTTGTTTTTTATTACAGATGAGTCTCATACGAAATAGCATCCAGTAGAACTAGAATTCAAGCATATCTCCTGTTTTAATCTGCCTAAAATTAAAGTTTGTGTAGAATGCTGATAGTGCAGGCAGCGCCGTACAATGCGACGGGTAAATATGCGTTACTCCATTTTTCTTCAGATAGTCGATTGTTTCAGTGGTTTGGCGGTTTATTTCCTTTAGATGAAAACCTCCCATGATTCCATAGATTCGATTCTCTCCAGTAACCTTTTTGGCATATTCGAGCGTATTCACAACACCTGAATGGCCACAACCCGTTATAACGAACAATCCTTTTTCGGTTTTTAGCGCGAGAGCGCTATCGTCCATTACAAAATCGGGGGTTCCATCATCGAAGATGAAGGAGGTTGATTTCGACTCGAAATCGGTTACTCTAGGAATCTCCCCAAGGAAATATGCTCCATCAAAAAGTTGGTATGGCTTATCGGTTGTAATAAGGTTGAACCTTGCCACAATTTCATCTCTGCTGTGCTTAAGGCCGATATAATTTCGACTTTTTTTCCCGTACCGCTTCACAAAGCTACCCGGATGGCAAACAAGAATGCCTCCACTGAGGTGCTCAAGTCCATTCCCGTGATCGAAATGGCCATGGCTTAGAACTATAAAATCGGCATCCTGAACCGAGAGGTTCATAATCTTTGCATTCTCCAGAAAAAGGTTGGTTTGGGCCGTATCGAATAAAATAGTTTTACCGTTAAATTCAATAAAAAAGGATAGCCCGAACTCGGCTTTGGTGTTAAGACCTGGAGTGTTATCAACTAAAATGGAAATTTTCATTGCAGTAATATTTTATAATTTGTAGTTTGAGACAATTCCTCATATATGCTCGGAATAGTGCTGCGGGTCAACCAATTCTCGGTATTTGAAAACAATCTTTTTGAAATCCTCCCAGGTAGGTCGTTTCAACGAGGGATCGCGGAGAAGCGCCGCAGGATGGTACACCGGCATTGCAAGTCGTCCCTGCAAATTGAGCCAGGTTCCACGTTCACGGGTAATTCTATGCTCTGATCCAACCATATACTTCAAAGCTGTTGCTCCGAGCAGAATTAGCATTATGGGATTTATCAGTTCAATCTGTTTCAACAGATAAGGCATGCAAACTACTGCTTCTTGTGTTGTTGGCACACGGTTATCGGGAGGACGACACTTTACAATATTGCTGATAAAAACATGCTTTTCGCGAGTGAATCCGCACGCATCCAAAATTTTATCGAGAAGTTGCCCCGATTTCCCCACAAATGGTCGCCCCTGCAAGTCCTCATCTCTGCCCGGTGCTTCACCAATAATCAGTATTGGAGCGTTCTCGTTCCCCTCGCCATAAATTACGTGATTGCGAGTTTTGGAAAGATTGCACTTTGTGCAGGTGAGGATTTCCTGCTTTAGCAATTGCAAATCCGAATTCACAGTCTTTAATCTTTCAATTTAAGTTTCAAAGTGTAAATTTGTGAATTAAATACCAAAATACATATAATGAAAAGCATAACCTTCCAGCCCATTGGAATCATCCACACGTCATTCAATGAAAAGACCAATACACCTATACAACCATCATCGGCAAAGGGTTACAAGGGAGTTGTGGAAGTTTTCCCAGAATATGTTGATGGTCTCAAGGATATTGAAGGTTTTTCGCACCTTATTCTTATCTACCATTTTCATCTCTCAACAGATTATAAACTACAGGTGAAGCCGTTTCTGGATGAGAAGGCTCGCGGGGTATTTGCAACCCGAGCTCCCAAGCGCCCCAATGGAATCGGGATGTCGATTGTAAAGCTGGTTAAGGTTGAGGGGAGTAAGCTCCATGTCGCGAATATCGATGCGCTGGATGGCACTCCCCTACTGGATATTAAACCCTACGTGCCTCAGTTTAACAATGCCAGAAATGTTAAAATCGGTTGGCTCACCGGGAAAAAGAATGTTATGAAAACCAAGAGAGCCGACGATCGCTTCAGCTAAGCCTTTACAAACAATTCGCTAACTATCCTATCGAACGCTTCCACAGCGGTCTTATCGCCCTGGCTAAAAACGCTCAATCCCTTCTCAGCCGCCTCGCCAACTTCGGCAATCAAAGGGATTTGACCAATTAACGGAACGTTAAGCTCATTGGCCAACCTTTCGCCTCCACCCTGTCCGAAAATGTAGTACTTCTCCTCAGGGTGTGGTTTTGGAGTAAACCACGACATGTTCTCAATAACTCCCAGAATGGGAACTTTGAGGTTATCATTGCTGAATAGCGATGCAGCCTTTCGCGCATCGTTCAGGGCAATCTCCTGCGGAGTTGTAACAATCAGCGCACCAGCTAACGTGAGCTTCTGAACTGCGGTTAGCTGTATATCGCTGGTTCCCGGAGGGAAATCGATAATCATATAATCGGTTTCGCCCCACTGGGTATTCTCCAGAAGCTGCGTTAGCGCATTCGATGCCATTGGCCCACGCCAAATCAAACCTTGATTTTGCTTCACAAAGAAACCAATGGACATCACCTTTACGCCATACTTCTCAATGGGCTTCATCAGCTGCTTCTCGCCCTCCTCAAACACTTCGGGCATGGCATCCTCAATGCCAAACATCTTAGGGATTGAAGGGCCGAAGATATCGGCATCCACCAACGCTACGCTGTAGCCATTCCCTGCCAGTGCGATGGCCAAATTCGCCGAAACGGTTGATTTTCCAACACCACCTTTACCCGATGCAACCGTAATGATATTCTTAATATCGGGTAGATTAATTTTTTCGAATGCCCCCATACTACTTATCTCCTCTCATCAGTTTTAGCTGTTTATTGGCAATTATTTCTGCTGCTTTTATCAGCGGATACGCTGCGGGTGAAGCAGTTAGGCATGGATGTGTACCTACCTGCATGGTTAGAAATGAGTTCACTGACATTCGGTTCTGTATAGCCAATCCGATAACATTGGTTAATTCTCCTGCCTCGGGACCCCCAATAACCTCTCCTCCAATGATTACGCCTGAATTTTTTGCTGCAATTAGTTTTACTATCTGCTTATGAGCCCCTGGAAGATTTCCTGGGTGACGGTCGATACCCTCGAATAGCCCTGTAATTACATCAATATCTTCCTCCTTTGCTCTTTGTTCGGTAAGTCCAGCTGTACCAAAGCCGGTTGTATCAAGGGCGGTGGAATAAATTGCAATAGTTCCACTAAAGGTTTTAACCACGTGTAGGTTGAAAAGATTCATACCCGCAATTCGCGCCTCGGCACAAGCGGTTGATGCCAGCATTGTGGGAACTCTCCGACGGGTAACAAAATCGCGCTTCTGAGCGCAGTCGCCAATGGCGAAAACATCTTTAGTATGGGAGCGCATATACTCGTCAACCGCAATAAAACTATCCTCATCAATAGTAATACCTGATTTTTTTGCTAGTTCAGTATTTGGTTTGTAACCCATTGAAAGAATAACAGCATCCATGACAATTTTCTGTCCATCCTCGAGTTCAATTGACTCCACAACTCCGTTTCCGTGCACTTTTTTAATCCCCTTTCCAGTGATTACTTTTACTCCACGAGTTTCAAGCATCTCATGAATTTTTTGGGAAAGTTCAACATCAAAAGCCAGATTAAGAATATGGGGTAACTTCTCGATTAGAGTTACGCTGTAGCCACGCTTACGGAGTTCATCGGATAGCTCAACGCCAATAAAACCGGCACCAATAACCGCAATTTTCTTTGCAGAACCCAGTTTAGAGTTCATCTCATCGAGATATTGCCTGTCCTTTGGAATCACAAATACATTGTCTAAATCAGCACCCTCGAGCCATTTTGGCTTTACAGGGATTGACCCAGTTGCCACAACCAGCTTCTGATAGCCAATTTTTTCGCCGCTAGCAAAGGTTACAACTTTTCCATTGGTGTCAATCTCAACGGCCTCATCAACCAATGAGTTTACTCCAAGTTTTGCCATCGTACCATCAACGGGCATAAGGTTCTTCTCGCTACTTTCAAGCGTTCCGAAGATGTATGGAATGCCACAGGGTACCATTACATCCTTCTGCTTTTTTACAAGGATAAAATCCTTGTCGGGCCAATGAGTCTTTCCGGTTACTGCAGCTACCATTCCAGCTGCGCTGCCACCGATAATTAGAACATCTGTGCTTTTCATGCTGTCTTATGTATTAAGTTTAAAATTGATGATTTATAATATCTTGAGAACTATGATTTTGTTGAACCTGCCTTGACCTCAAACACGTTATGATTCGAATCGCTGATAAAAACGGTTTTTGAACCATTCTTCCTTCGACTAAAAGTTTTGTATCCTTTAAATATTGCAGCCGAAAGCATATCTTGAGGAAACATGGTTTGAATGCAGATATGATTATAGGTTGGAATGCGGGGTAAATCGCTGACAAATAGCTCCATGTCAAGACCACGGCATGAACCGTAGAGGATACTAACCTTTCTGTTGATGTCAAAAATATCTTTCGATTCCTCTTCGGATAGCTGAATCGTTCTGATGGGCTCAAAGCCAAGTATATCAATATAAAACGAATCGATATCCTCTTCAATTACCTGTAAACCAATATGTTTATAAATAATATCGGCATTAATACTCGATTCCTTTTCGTGCTTCAATTCCATTGTTGTAGTAGTGTTTAATTTCCTTCATTTCGGTTACCAAATCGGCTGCTTCAATGAGCTCATCGGGGGCATAGCGACCCGTGAGAACTATCTCCATTCCCTTGGGTTTTTGTTTTATCAATGATAACACCTCATCAATACTAAACAACTTGTAGTACAATGCGATGCATACCTCATCGAGGATAACCATATCGAACATGTTTTTCTCGACAATTGATGTTACCTCCTCAAGCCCGTGGCGGGCTGCATCTATATCCCTTTGGGTTGGCTTGCACTTGATAAAGCAGTCCAAACCGTACTGCCTAATTACGATTTCAGGGAAACGCTTGAGTGATTCAAGCTCGGCGTAGTGCATCCCCTTAACAAACTGACCGATAAAAACTTTTTTCCCTGCACCTACTGCACGCACAGCTAAACCCATGGCAGCGGTTGTTTTGCCCTTACCATTTCCAGTGTAAAGGTGAATGTAGCCGATGATTTCCTGTTTTTCATTCATCTTGAATGCTTTATTTTAAAATCAATTTATCTAAACAACTGTGAACAAACGCTATACGGTATTCCAACAACCATCAAATTATCTTTTACCCCACCGTACTTCCTCGACTCGGGGCATCCAAAGGATACGCTTATAACGCCATGTTTATAGGTGTTTGCAAATACACTCCCGCAAACCGACATAAATGTATAGGGCTTAATGATTGGATATTGGCTCAGCTTCAGGGCGTATTCCTTCATCAGTTCCATCACATCCTTGGGAGAAATGAATAGGATAAACATATCGGGGGTAACCTCCTTCTCCATCTCCTCATCAATTCCCATCAGGATATTATGAATGGGTGATTCGAAATGCGGGATATCGTTTACTGCCATTCTAATAATTTGCGAAGCAATTCTACTTTCCTGAGCGATATGCTGCACCAACTCCTCATCGTGCTTTAATATTCCCATGCTGCGCTTTGCTCCATAGCACGACAAATTTTGCGGATTGAAGAGCAACGGCGTTTTGAATGCATCGTTCACTGCCTCGCAGAATCGAATCTGCTTTAAAGGTGAGTTCTCAAACTTCTTCGTATAATTCACCTTTAGGCCAAGGCACTTGGGGCCAAAGCGTTTTTTCAGCTCGTTAATCATTAGGGGTTCTGCTTTTTGTACTATTAAATTGCTTTATAAACATCTAATATGGTACTGCTGACCTTATTATTTTAAAACTGTCTCATTATCCTTTTTAATTTGCTCGATAACAGGGATTTTCGAATAGGGCTTACTCTATCAACAAAAAGAACCCCTTCGAGGTGATCGAACTCGTGCTGGAAGATGCGGGCCTCAATCCCCTCAATTTCCCGTTCAACGGGATTCAGTGATTCATCGGAATACTTCACGTTGATTCGATCGGGTCGTTCAACTTCCTCGTAGATACCGGGTATGCTCAAGCAGCCCTCGCTATAAAAAATGGTTTCGTGGCTACGGCTTACTATCTGCGGATTGATTACCAATCTCTTAAATATATCAACCGATTCATCATCCTCGGTAATTGGGTTGGAATCCATTACGAATGCCCGCTTCAGTATCCCAATCTGGGGTGCAGCAAGACCAATCCCCCCCTCCATTTTTAGGGTATCAAAAAGGTTATCCCTGAGCTGGTTTATGTTATCTATATCGGTAACCTCAACCGATTTTTTCCTTAAAAGCGAAGAACCATATTTTAAAACTCTGGCAACCATTTCTTTAAATTTGATGTTTGCGTAAATAGAATTTCATTGATTTATAGAGTAGCTGCTGAACTTTATCCTCCCGGATCAAACTCTCTACAACTTCATAATCTGCATTATCCTTAGCCAGCAGTTCATTCATGGTGTCCTCCCTAATGGGATGAACAGCGCAAATATTTAGGATATCCTCCTTTGCATTTCCCGTAAACCCTGTATTGGTACCCTCAAAGCCAAGAATTAGCTCTGTATTTAAACCTTTCTCTGTAAAAATTTGGTAAGCTTCATTTATTGCCATTTCATTTGGTGGAGTAACCGATGAAACGGCAGGTGGACGGGTTGGAATTGATATATAGGCAATTTGGGGATTGATTTGCGAAGCTAACTCTGCCGTATGGGATAGCACCTCGGGCATATCGTTAATGCCAGAAACCAGCATGGTTTCACTGACCAGCTTTCCTTTATACTCCTCAGAAAATTTTAGCAACCCCTCAACGTACAACCTAAAATTAACCCTAATATGGGGCCTATTGATTGATTTCCAAGCAGCTTCATCTGCCGAATCGATCTTTACCGAAACCCAATCGGCATTGAGTAAATCAGCCCTAACCTGCCTATCGCTTAGCAATGATGCGTTTGTAATAACTGCGATGGGAATATTGATTTTTTTTAGGGCAAGAATCGATTTGCCCAATTTTATGTCAAGGGTTGGCTCTCCATTGGCAACAAACGTAAGGTAATCGGGTATTTGGTTTAGCTTCGCTAAATGCTTTTCTACCTCTTTAGCAATCAGCGAAGGTTCATAGAAAGGCTCGCGGGTAACGCTATACTTCTTGGTTATTCCAACCTGACAGTAAACGCAGGAGTATGAGCATATTTTTCGCGTTGGGATATTGTTTATTCCAAGGCTCAAGCCCAAGCGGCGTGATGGTATGGGGCCAAATGCAATCATCAATTCGGATTGGTTACGGTACTCCAAATACGAGCCAACTCCTTGCTTAAAGAAGAATTGGGAGCCCACTCGGTAATACTTTTGCAGTTGACCATGGCATCAACTACCAACTTGTTGAAAGGTAATTTACCTGCAATTGGAACGTCAGAATTTTGACAGAAAGCCTCAATTTGTTTGGCCATCTCGGTATTCAAATCGTACTTGTTGATTACAACCCATGCCCTGAGATTGAATTTAGTGACAACCTCGAGAGTCCTTTTCAAATCGTGTAGTCCCGATATGGTGGGTTCGGTAACAACCACAACATGGTCAACTCCTGTTATTGAGGAGATTACAGCGCAACCGATGCCCGGTGGTCCATCGATTATAATATTGCTAAGGTTAAAATCCCTGGCTATGTTTTTTGCCTTCTCGCGAACCATGTTCACCAACTTTCCTGAGTTCTCCTCGCCCGGTGCTAACCTTCCGTAAACCATGCGTCCATTGCGAAATGCACCTGAATACATTCGGCTTTTATCGTTATCGACCATGGTAATTGCCCCAAGGGGGCAAATTCGGGAGCAGAGCTGACAGCCATCGCACGAGATTTCGGATATCATTATTTCGCCATGCAGGTCGTGAATGGCATCGAAACTGCAATATTCCAAACAGATTCCACAATGATTACAGATTGAATAGTCGATTACCGCGCTCCGACCACCAATGTAAACCTGCTCCTCCTCATGGGTTGGATTAAAAAGGATGTAGAGATTTGCGGCATCCACATCGCAATCGGCCAACACTACCTGCTCCGACAGCGTTGCAAATGCAGCGCTGATGCTGCTCTTCCCTGTTCCTCCCTTTCCACTGATTATGGCAATTTCCATGTTGCAACAATGTTTCAATCTTTAAGACTTAATTGCGTCGCAAGCAAATACAATTTTCAATCATTCTAAAAATGTGCGACGCTTAAAACTATCCTCTTTTTTACCCCGACCTAAAGGTCGGGGCTATAGATATCATGCCCCGACGGGGCATCATTTACTAACTATACAATTACAGACTAAATCAAAAACTGCAAGCAACTTCTCCTGCAGCTCAGGTTTTTCCTTGGCAACAATCTGTCCCTTGGAGTAAATGGATGCAATCTTCCTGTCGAATGGAATCTCCATTAGTAATGGTATTCTATTATTCTTCAAGTATTTATAAATTTCTTCGTCACCTAAACCCGCACGATTTATTACCACTCCGAAGGGTTTGTTCAGCGTTTTGAGGGTTTCAACGGATTGAATCAAATCGCTAAGCCCAAAGGGAGTGGGTTCGGCAATCAGGATTACGTAATCGGCACGGGCAACGGTTTGGATAAAAGGACATGAAGTCCCCGGTGGGGAATCCATCAAAATTACATGGTTACTCCCTACCTCATTTATGGCTGCCTTTATCACCGAAACGGGTGAGTAAACGCCAACCCTCATTCTCGATTCAACAATTCTGGAATTCATGGAGATGGGATAGCAATTCACTTCGCCAAGCGAGACTTCCTTCTCCGTAATTGCATCAAACTTGCAGGCAACCAAACAAGCACCGCAGCCATGGCATAAATCCTCCATTACCTTAATAATTTTTGAGGGTGGGATAATGAAGATAGCCTTGTAACTACAATAATCGTGGCACTTTCCGCAGTAGGTGCATTTGCTCTCATCGATTACTGGAACCCTCTGCGTAACATCGATGGTTTTTTCGGGTGAACCCGAAAAGAAAACCATATCATTTGGTTCCTCAGCATCGCAATCAATTAGCGTTACAATCTGATGTTTTTGTTGAAGGGTATAGAAAAGGCTTGTGGAAAACATGGTTTTCCCTGTTCCTCCCTTGCCGCTGGCAATGGCAATCTTTATGGGTTCGCAGTTAATCATACATCAATCGGGTTTTCTCATCGCAAAGCGTTTCCTTTATTGCCTGCTGTAGAAAAGGTGTGTTCCAAGTATTCAGTACACCGTGGGTTAGGAAGTACTTCTCGGGAATTGGGTGCGTACCTAATATTACTTTCATTCCGTACATATCGTTAATAAACTTCTCGAAGTGCTCCATATACGGGCAAGGGGGATAGCCAACCAGAAAACCCGTGGCAAAATGGATATGCGTTGCACCATTCCTCTTCATCTCCTCGGGAGCGTACTCAACGTTGCCTCCGGGGCATCCATCACAGGTGGTATAACCAACCACATCAACGTCCATATCCTTATACATGGCAAAGGCACCCTCACGATTCTGAAGAGAACGGAAACATTTTCCTCCTGCGCAGGTTCTGTAGCGATCGCAGATAATAATTCCGATTTTTACTTTTTCCATGATAACTCAGTATTTTGCGTTTATGTTAAAGAAAATTACTAATTAGTGCTATGCACAATAAAACTCCCCTTTCTCACTCTAAGTCGCTCCGCGATAACATCACATTTTACCATGAGAAGAAAGAAAATTCTATCATCATTTTCATCCATAAGCCCCTCAAGGTTGCCCTGACCCTTAGAGATAATCAGATCGGCAGATTTATACACATCAAGAAACTCATCACTACAGCGATTTAGTAGGGTTGATGGAGCATCGAATCCATTCGAAATAACATCGGCCACGTTTTGAAGATCAATATCAACGGCATCCTGCATGGTTGCATCGTTTAGGATAGAGCCTCCCTTTACAGCAAACATAACATCGTTGTGCATAATAGTTTCAATAAGAAGCCTGTCGAAAACTATTTCACCCGCATTATCGCCCAGATAAAGGATTCGCTTTGCATCAAGAATTCTTTGCCTCAGCAACTTGGAGTGGTCAATTGCAAAATCGGTGTTCATAACTTTTACGATGGTCTGCTCAATATCAAAAGTATTGTTGGCTCCATAATCCATGATATTGCCAGCAATGGCAAGTCGAAGTGCCAGTTCAAAAGGATTTTCCGACTCTAAAACCCGTGGTTTCCAGATTCTATAAAGATCTAAAGCGATCCTGTTGTTGTCCTCTTTCTCCTTGGCAAATGGATCATTCACACCAATGATATGACAAAAGGTTCTGTTGAGGTTTCGCTGGATCTCGGGACTACAGTTTTTGCTCTGCTGCTCCATTGTGAAATTGAAAAAGGTTAGAAACGCCCTTTGCTGCGACTCGCCAACGTTGAACTTCTCAAATAATCTTTTGTAGGTTCTGAGGAAACACTCTTCGCACCGGTTATCGACCATTATTTTCAGGATTAATGCCTACAATTCCCATGCTCATGGTGCCCATCGTGGTTACAGTAGTTGGCGCTTAGAACTAATTTGTTTGCAACAAAATCGTTGACCAGTGTTCTGGGATCAACCATGGGCGCACCAATAAACACATTGATATTCTGCTCATTGAAAAGATTGATTGCCTTTTGTCCCATTCCACCTGCAATTACATCGGTGGCGCCAAACTGAGCAACCCAGCGGGGATAAAGACCAGGAATATGCTCAGGAGGTGTATGCGCCTGAATATCTGTGATTTTCCCATCCTCCACCTTTACAAAGGCGAACTGTTGGCAATGCCCAAAGTGGGCGCAAAGAACTCCGTTCTCCAACGGAATGGCGATAGTTTTATTCATAAAATAAATATTAAGTATTAATTTGTTTTTCCCCGTCATTGCGAGTCTCGTCATCTATTTTGACGAGACGAAGCAATCTTTAGATTTTTTGCAATATACAGATTGCTTCATCCCGATTTAGCATCGGGATTCGCAATGACGTACATAAATTATATTTAAAATCCGCCCCTGAAGCGATTCTGCATTCCGAATACACGGCCACGTCCGCGGCCACCTCCACCGCGTCCAAAGCCAAAGCCCCTTCCAAAGTTTTCAGGAAGGTTTTCGCTCGGGGTATCGCCCGTGGGCTGGTTCCTTCTTCCTGCACCGTAGTTGGTGCAGCGACCCATTCTGCGGCCGGTCATTGGACCTTGTCCAACCGGACCTGTTTGATCAAATCCTGGCATAGTTACCTCCTCTTTAGATTTAAGAACAAGCCTGCCTGTGGCAGGCAGGGATTAACGATTGAAGATTTAAGATTTGGTTCTTGCAGTTTTAACTTCCTAAATCAAAAATCGTTAATCAATATTCGAAATTATTTTATTTTAAAAACATTCACCCCTTCTCCCCGCTCCTCAGCCTCTTTCCCTTTCCCTGCCCGCATCCCGATTTACGGGCTTTGCCCATTCCCTTTCCGAGTTTCTGAAGTTTCTCCTCATCATATGCGTTTCCACACTCACCCAATCTTCGACCCGATCGAGAACCTTTCCCTTCGGGGCCTGTTCCATCCATTTTTGGCATGTTTTCCTCCTCTTTTGATTTAAGAACTCTGATTAACGATTTAAGATTAAGTAAAATCAACACTAATTGATTGATTGACCTGCCTACCAGCAGGTTGATTGGTTGATTGACCAACCAGTTCACTTCGAAAATCATCCAATCATCCAATCATCCAATCATTCCTCATCGTTCCAGCATTTCAATAATTTCCTTCACCTTCTTGGTTTCTTTAACCACAATCATTTGGATTTTAAGGCTATCGACAAGCGATTTGATTTTCATCCCAAACTCACCCGAAACAATTTTGCTCACATTGCGCGAGGCAACAAGCTGCACTGAAGCGGGTCCAGCACCATTCTCCGCCTCCTTGTTTGGATTTGGAATAAATTCTGTTGATTTACTCTCGGTATCGTAAATCACAAAGTAGGAGCAGCGACCAAAACGCTCATCGAGCGTTGAATCCAAAGAATTTCCTGTTGATGTAATGGCTACTTTCATATCTTAACAATTTAAGTTTCTGCGTCTATTTGAACGCCCTTTCCTTCGCATGGGCGATTGGCATTCGGGGCAAACCTCTTGACTACAAGGCTTTCCGAACCTATGCTCCTTCTCGTATCCACAACGAGGGCAGATACATAGTTCAGCACATTGCCTCGCTTCATTTCCATCAACCACTTCTGCATCTACCTCATATCCTGCAATGCTCTCACTTCCGCAAAGCGAACATTCCTTCAGCTCAACCTCCCTGTTCGGGTTGTTAAAGTAGCATTTACAGGTTTTACAATGGTACCAGTCGCTATCGAAGTAAACCTTTCCGCCATCAATCACAATTTGCCTGCCCTCGGCAAATGCCACCGCAACCTTCTGGCGTACTGATGCATAGATACGCGTGAACGTTGGGCGCGAAACGCCCATGATTACCGATGCCTGATGATGGTTGTACATATCGTAATCGCACAGGCGAAACGCTTCGTACTCCTCATAGTGGAGCAATATCGGTTCTAAGTTTAACTTCTCCGCATCAGGACCATAAGGTTTAAATCCCTTGATTGGCGGGGGATTTAAAACTTTTCGTAGTTTTTTAATTCGTGGCGACATACGATTTATGAACATTTGTTCACTGCAAATATAATGAACATATGCTCATATTGCAAGTTTTTTTTAAAATAATTTTGTAATAACTTTTTATATTTTTGTTGCTTACCCTTCATTTTTAAAAGGAGTAGAATAGTAATAATAAAAAATAATCTATGCCCAGCCTATCACCAGGAACATCAGGTGCAAAAGAAGCCTATGGAATCTCTGTTGTTAGAGACGATTTAAGCATTACCATACCGCCAAAAGCGTTAATTCGATATGAACTTAAGGATAACGACACTGTGCTTCTTTCATCCACCCGCATTGGGGAGGGCGGTTTAGCCATCATGAACAAAGAGAAGGCCTACCAAAGCGTTTTCAAGGAAATCATCGATAGGATAGAAAAACTGAATACTATTTTCATGCAAAGGAAAAGGGTTTTTGCAACTACGCTCATAACCGAAGGGAAGGTATTTTTAACACCCGACCTGCTAATAGCCTTCCATCTAAAAAAGGGAGATAGGCTGGTTGTTGTAAAAAGCACTACCGTTACAATGAGCTATTCTCCCGTAGAAATCTGGAAAAAGAAATTTGAGCAGCATGGATTTTTTGAGGCAGTTGAAAATATGAAAAAACTTGAAGTATTTTAATCTATGGGACTAGAGAAACAGGGAGGTAAACCAACAGGCTTTGTTGGGACAATTATTGGCAGGTTGATGAATCTTGGGCATACTTCATTGTACATTAAGTACTTCTCGCGAAATCAACCACCTGAAAATTCAATAATTCTGGATATTGGCTGCGGCGGAGGTAAGCTTCTTAACTATTTGTCAACCCTAAACAAAAGCTATTTGCTTTACGGGCTCGACCATTCAGAAGAGATGATTGAACTTTCGGCGCATATCAATAAGAAGATAATTGACCAGAAACGTCTTAAGCTAATCCATGGTTCAGTTACTGAAATTCCGATTGAAAGTAATTATCTTGATTTGGTGACGGCTTTTGAAACGGTTCAGTTCTGGCCCAACATAATAATTGCTTTCTCCGAAATATCAAGAATACTAAAGAAGGGCGGAAGTTTTCTTATCATCAACCGATATCCAAAAGAAGATACTAAGTGGTGGAGAATGGCCAAACTGAAATCGAGCGAGGATTACAAAGCCCAATTCAAGAATGCTGGATTCAGCGATATCTCTATTGACCTAAATTATAAGAAAGGATGGATTATTTTAAGGGGAACAAAATCATAGATAATTAAAACAAAAAGTACTGCAAAACCCGTAACAAAGCTAGTTACTCTTGGGATACTAAAAGGGAATAAAGAAACATCGATTTTGAGATTTTGAAATTAATGGTATTAGCTTATATCAATTACTGTTTTTTACCTTTGCAATTTCATACTGTAAAATAATATTGATGAAATACAAGCACATCTTCTTCGACCTTGACCGAACTCTGTGGGACTTTGACCAGAATATGCGGTTAACCCTACAGGAAATTTATAACCGGCACAACCTTGGGTCGGCTTTTGCTAATTACGAGAGCTTTCACAACTCGTTCGTTGGTCATAACGAGAGGCTATGGGACTACTACCGTAAGGGAAACATGAAGAAGGAAATTCTTCGCTTCAAGCGATTCGATCTAACCCTAAGGGATGCAGGTATAAAGAATGAGTTTTTAGCGCAAACCATTGGCGAGGAGTACATTACCGAAAGTCCCATGAAAACCACCTTGATCCCATACACCATTGAAACGCTGGAGTATCTTCATACAAAATACAACCTGCATATCATCACCAATGGTTTTAACGAGGTACAGTTCACCAAGCTGAAACTTTGCGGTATTGAAAAGTACTTCCAAAAGGTGATCACATCGGAGATGTCGGGTTTCCACAAGCCTCGTCCCGAGGCTTTTAGCCATCCCCTGTCGGTTGTCAACGCAAAAAAACAGGAAAGCCTAATGGTTGGCGATGATCTGGAGATTGATGTACTGGGAGCCAAAAACTTTGGCATGGATCAGGTTTTCTACAATCCCGAAGGAATAGCTCATAGCGAAAGCGTAACATACGAGATCAAATCGCTAAAAGGACTAATCGATATTCTTTAACTATTGATTATGAGAGGAAAATGGATTTTAAAGGCTCTGGTACAGAAAGGTATTTCCTTTTTTCCGTGCAGGCATAAGCTAAATTATCTCTTTCAAAGATATGTTACGAAGGGCGTGGTTTTAGATCAAGATTATTTCTTTAATCGGATTTCTCATGCTAGAGATCATCTGGAAGTATATAGGACAGTATCTGGTAAAATTTCGCCCAATAAAACCCTCGAACTTGGTTCGGGTTGGTTTCCAATAGTTCCCATTTACCTCTATTTGACGGGGAGTAATGAAATTTGGAGCATTGATATTGTTGATTATTCCAGCACTAAAAAAATTAAAAAAACAGTAGAAGTATTTGTCGATTTTATTGAAAACGGATTATTAAACCCTGATCAGGAGGGATTTATAAATCAGCGAATAGGCCTCTTAAAGGAAATAGCGACTCAAAAAATAGGTTTAGATCGAGAGGCTCTGCAAGAATTAAACATCAGGCATATTATTACCAATGCAGTAAGTACAAAGTTTGACAGTGACTATTTTGATCTGATCCATTCGAACAATACCCTTGAGCATATTCCCGAACCAACGCTGCGGAGTATACTTAAAGAATTTGCACGGATTTTAAGCGCTAAGGGTGTGATGTCGCACTTTATTGATCATACAGATCATTTTGCCCATTTCGACCATTCCATTAGTATTTACAATTTTTTACGGTACTCTGAATCTCAATGGAAAATTATCGATAATGCAATCCAGCCACAGAATCGGATGCGTATTACCGATTACATTAAAATTTTCAACGAAACAGGCTTTAACCCCCAATTGTATTGCCAGAGGGAGGGTGATAAAAAGGTATTGGAATCCATTAAGCTTCACAAAAAGTACAGTGCATACTCAATGAGCGACATAGCCGTTAGCCACAGCCATTTTTATGCCATTAAAAATAAAGACGATATAACCTAAAAATCTTTTCCCTTCTACTAGTAGGGAATGTCATCGTCGGATCCTGAACCCGTAATAAAATCGAAATCAGAATCGCCTGCCGAACCCGGTAAGGGATCCAGGTTCATCTTCGATTTAAAGGTCACAGCCTGAGGCGCAGAAGTTTCAACCCCAGCAAAAGCGGGGAAATCGGTTACATCCAGATCGGTAAATTTGGCCAACTCCTTACGGAATCGCAGTTTTATGTCGCCGGTGGCGCCATTGCGGTGCTTAGCCACAATTACCTCAGCCAAGCCAGCCAAAGAGTTACCTTCCTCATCCTCCATAAAACCATAGTACTCGGGTCTATGAATAAATAGAACCATATCAGCATCCTGCTCAATGGCTCCTGATTCGCGCAGGTCAGAAAGTTGAGGTCGCTTGTATCCACCACGTGTTTCCACCGATCGGTTCAGCTGCGAAAGGGCTACAATGGGAACGTCAAGCTCCTTGGCAATGGCTTTTAGTGAGCGAGAAATGGTACTTACCTCCTGCTCGCGGTTTCCTTTTGCCTCGGTGGGTCCTGTCATCAGCTGCAGGTAGTCGATGATGATGATCTGGACATTGTGCTGGGCCTTCAACCTACGGCATTTTGCCCTCAGCTCAAAGATGGAGAGGGCTGGGGTATCGTCGATAAATATTTTGGAGTTCTGCAGATCACTGATCTTAACGGTTAGCTGAGCCCATTCGTGGGGAGTGAGCTTGCCATTGCGAATTTTCTCGTGCGATATCCCCGATTCGCTTACAATAAGCCTTTTTATGAGCTGCTGGCTCGACATTTCGAGCGAGAAAAAGGCAACGGAAGCATCGTGATCGACAGACATATTGCGTGCCATGGAAAGCACAAAGGCTGTTTTACCCATGGATGGTCGGGCTGCCACAATAATGAGGTCGGAAGCTTGCCAACCCGAAGTTATCCTGTCGAGCTCTGAGTAACCACAGGGAACGCCGCTGAGACCATCCTCCCTCTTACCGGCCTCTTCAAGTTCGTGTAACGCTTTTTTAACAAGCAGGTTGATGGGTGCCGTTTCGCGCTTGATATTGCCTTCGGCAACCTTAAAGAGCTCCATCTCGGAGTAGTCGAGCAGGTCGTCAACATCCAGCGAATCGTCGAAGGCTTTTGATTGAATTTCGCTCGACACCCTGATCAGCTCCCGCTGAATGTACTTCTGGGCAATGATCTTAGAGTGAAACTCCAGGTGGGCAGCCGAGCCAACCTTCGAGGTGAGCTGAGCCAGGTAAACTGCGCCTCCCACCTCATCCAGCTCATCGCGTTTGCGGAGCTCCTCGGTAACGGTAAGCAGATCGATGGGCTCGTGCCGGGTTGAAAGGTCAAGCACCGCCTTGAATATCTTCTGGTGGTTCTCCTTGTAGAAGCTTTCGGGTTTAAGCACATCGACAACCGAAACAACGGCATCCCTTTCGACCATTATTGCACCCAGCACTGCCTCCTCAAGGTCCAGCGCCTGTGGAGGAACTTTCCCCAGATCTATTCCAACCATGGTGGTTGGGTTAGGCTTGCGATTTCCTGTAGCTCTTTTCTCTGCCATACCATTTTTTTTGCAAAGGTAATCCCCTAATCTTTTTTTGAAGAAAAAAAAAGCGGTAGGTTATCAACAAAATTGCTGCTTCTTGTTTTTCAACCGATTGTATTCACATATTTATTCTTATAGTAAACAAAATAAAAAAGGGAAGTTTGCCCAAAAAGTTTTACTTTTAGTATGTAAAAGTTTTACATCTTTTGTTAGTAGCATATGTGACTGACGGGGCGAAGCTGTGGAAATGAGAACGGAAATGAGTAAACCCAGAGGTTTAATTAGGGCAATCGGTGGGTGAGTTTGGTTTTGAATTTGACAAAAGAAGTTGTTAGATAAAAGAGGTATTCATAAGAATATAAAAATGCAGGAGCTGGATATCGTGAAAAGAAAAATCGGTTTTCTGCTCGAATATTTTGGAAAAATCGTACCTTTATCAAAAGACACAAAAAGTTGTCTTTAACAACATATTTTTGAAATATAAGCAACT
>CAZDXY010000063.1:0-22260 GCA_964509385.1 uncultured Rikenellaceae bacterium | reverse complement strand
GGATTGCAAAAGTACATATTTGTACTTTAATTTTCCAAACTCAACCCCTTTTTTTATGAAAAAACCCTTTTTTTCTCCCATCGTCAACCATCAAATAAAAAATATCATCTTCGATTTGGGTGGCGTTATATTCAACATTAACTACCGCTATACTATCGAAGCATTTAAAAACCTGGGGATTACGAATTTCGAACAGCTATACACACAGGCTCAGCAAATTGGCATTTTCGATGCCCTCGATCGGGGTACAATCTCAGCCGATGAGTTTAGAAACGGAATCCGAGCAGTTACAAACCTTACCCTTACCAACCAGCAGATTGATGATGCCTGGAACGCCATGCTTATCGATCTGCCAGAGAATAGGTTAACTCTACTCAAAATTCTTAAAGATCACTATAGAACTTTTCTGCTTAGCAATACCAACACCATACATATTGATGCTTTCCAAAGAATTATCAATAAAAATAACGGGTTGGCAAATCTTAACGATTACTTTGAGCGTATATACTTCTCGCACCTCATCCACCTTCGCAAGCCCGACCCCGAGGTGTTCCAATATATAATCAGTAATAACGGACTAAAAGCCAGCGAAACCCTTTTTATCGACGATTCGTTGCAGCATGTTGAGGGAGCAAAGAGCGTGGGGTTGCATGGGTATCATCTTGATATTGAGAAGGGAGAAACAACAGAGCGGCTATTTGTGCTGTAAGTCGGAACTCCATTTTTGTGGATTAACAAGATTGAAATTGAGGTTGAAATCTGCAATAATATTGTAATTTTGCACCCGTTCATTTCGTAAAAAATATTTTTATGACAGCAATTAATGTCAATTCGGAAGTTTTAGGAAATCCTCGCAACTTTTTGGAAGAGATCATTGAGGAGGATATCAAATTGGGTAAACACAATGGCAGGGTATTGACCCGATTCCCACCCGAACCCAATGGTTATCTGCATATTGGCCATGCCAAGTCGATATGCCTGAATTTTGGACTAGCCCAAAAGTATAGTGGAAAAACCAACCTTCGTTTCGATGATACAAACCCCACGAAGGAGGATGTGGAGTACGTTGACTCCATAAAAGAAGACATACAATGGCTTGGTTTTAAGTGGGCAGAGGAATTATATGCATCAGATTATTTTGAGCAGCTTTACCAGTGGGCTGAGGAGCTAATTGAAAAGGGATTGGCTTATGTGGATGACCATTCGCAGGAGGAGATACGATTGCACCGTGGAACGGTAACGCAACCGGGAAAGAATAGCCCCAATCGGAATCGCTCAAAGGAGGAGAACCTCGACTTATTTCGTCGGATGAGGGCTGGAGAATTTCCAGATGGCAGTAGAGTGCTACGAGCAAAGATTGATATGGCACATCCCAATATGCTGATGCGCGACCCCATACTATATAGGATAATCCACGCCCATCATCACCGTACCGGAAATGAATGGTGTATTTATCCCATGTACGATTATGCTCATGGACAATGCGATTCCATTGAGAAGATAACTCATTCAATTTGCACTCTTGAATTTGATGTACATCGCCCTCTTTACGATTGGTTTATTGAGAAACTTGGCATTTTCCCTTCGCGCCAGCACGAGTTTGCCCGTCTTAACATTAACTACACCGTTATGAGCAAACGTAAGTTGCTTCAGCTGGTTCAGGAAGGGTTTGTAAACGGCTGGGACGATCCTCGTATGCCAACCATTTGCGGCCTCCGCCGCAGGGGTTATACGCCCGAGTCGATTCGTTACTTCGCCGATAAGGTAGGGGTTGCAAAGCGTGATAATGTAATTGATCTGTCGCTGCTGGAGTTTTGTTTGCGCGAAGATCTGAATAAGCGTGCCGAGCGACGTCTTGCTGTGCTAAATCCCTTGAAGGTTGTTATTACCAATTACCCCGAAGGCAAATTTGAGGAGCTTGAAGCAATAAACAATCCCGAAGATGAATCGGCGGGAAAACGTACCGTCCCATTTGGGAGAGAACTATACATCGAAAGGGAAGATTTTATGGAGAAACCTCCCAAAAAATTCTTCCGTCTGGCTCCCGGTGTTGAGGTTAGGTTGCGGTATGCGTACTTCATAAGATGCAATGAGGTAATAAAGGATTCGAAGGGGAATGTTGTTGAACTACGCTGTACATATGACCCTGCTTCGCGTGGAGGGAATTCGCCCGATGGGCGCAAAGTGCAGGGAACCATTCATTGGGTATCCATTAAGCATGCCATTAAGGCTGAAATTCGCCTTTTCGATAGGCTTTTCATGAAAGCTGACCCCGACAATGTTCCTGAAGGAATTGATTGGAAAACCAACATAAATCCTGACTCTCTAAAGGTTATCACCGGATACCTAGAGCCTTCGCTTGAAAGCGCAAAACCCCTTGATAAGTTCCAGTTTGAACGTATGGGCTACTTTAGCGTAGACCCCGATAGCAATTCGGATAAATTGGTTTTTAATCGCACCACAACGTTAAAAGATACCTGGGCGAAGATTGTGGGGCAATAAAAATATTAGAGGGAATTGTATTAATATTATTTGACTGTTTTATATATTTGCAGACTTAAAAATTGTCCTGTGGTGTAATTGGCAACACGTCTGACTCTGGATCAGAAGAGTCCAGGTTCGATTCCTGGCAGGACAACAAAAACCTCCGAAAACAAATAGTTTTCGGAGGTTTTTTATTAGAGTTATTTTTAAATTACTCTTTAACAGCGGGAGAAAACCTTGCCACGTAACGGGCATTGATTATAATATCCCTTGTGGTAAAGATATCATTCTTGTACTTATTATTAACATACATTTCGGCTTGATCGCAGTAGTACTTGCTAGCAGGAATACCAGATGTGCCGGTGGGTATAATAACAAGTGAATTATCCCAATTTGAAAGATCGTATATATGCCTTTGCGATGAGCCATGATTTACTGTAAAAGGTTTCCTAAAGCTGTATGAGTAAGGGCTAACCGTATGGTAACTACCACCAACCGTGAATGGGCCCTTATTAAGTCCAAAGATTCTTTCCAGAATTTTTACCGAACCCATCGGGTGATCGAGCGAAAGTTTGTGGATGCTACCCCATTCCCATTCATCAGGATTATTCCCCAAATTTTCTTCCAGCCATTTAACGGTTTCTCTAAAGCTTAACAATACCATATCCTCAAAGGATTCTTCTTCTGATGTATTGATGTTGTTAACCCAAGCAGAATTTGGATTTCGCCAAACATGATCGAATAATTCACGGTTTAATCCGCTGCCACCAATAAACTCGGCATATAAATCCTCACCCATCTCATCGATTACAATATTCTTTACAAAGAGCATAAAGAAATTTTCGAAGATAGTAGTGGCAATACTTTCAGGGTTTAGCACCATATCCCAGCCCTTTAAACTTTCAAGTGCCTTTTGTTCGTTGGAAGATAGATTGTTTTCGGCTGAAAGTAACCTTACCAGCTTATCGAGGTAACGCTCTACATGCTTCGATTTAAAATCGGCAAGCATCTCCTCAAAATCCCCAACATCAAACTTATCCTTCTCGTTAAGCATTTCAATAATTCTCTCGGCACGGTTTGGAAGCGAAAACCAGTAGCCTATGTAGTAAGGGTAATCGTCACCTGCAGTCCGGTTGTTGGCCGAAGAAATATGTCCCTGGGGTGGATTATAAGTATAGGGTAGCTTTTCAAAGGGCAATAGACCGTCCCAATCGTACTGGTCAGTTTCGCCGGGGTAGATAAAAATACCATTCCCGTCCTTTCGCTGGGGCGCACCAGCTGCAGTTTGTAATCCTATGTTACCATCAATGTCTGCATAAATAACATTTTGGCTTACCGATGTCATGGTGGTTAAGGCATTTCGGAAATCTTCCCAGTTGGAAGCTCGGTTGAGCAGGTAGATAGTACGCAGCTCATTGCTGTAAAGGTTTCCTGTCCACTGCATGGAAATTGCCTGATCCTCAACTTTCTTAAAACCCGATACAATGGGCCCCCGATGTGTAAAACGGGTTTCCTTAGTAATAGTATCGCCCCCCTTTACAGCAATTTTCTCATTTCTAAAATCCATATTCCTCCACTCGCCATTGAAGTGGTACAGGTCGGGATCATCCTTATTGATGGTTTCAGCGAAAAAGTCAATATCATCCACATAAACATTGGTCATGCCCCATGCAATACGCTCGTTATGCCCAACAATTACCAATGGCTGACCGGGTAATACAACTCCGGTAACGTTCAGCTTACCATCAATTACATGGTGCATCTGATACCAGATGCCGGGAGCGTTAAGTCCTAGGTGCATATCGTTGGCCAGCAATGGTGATCCTGATTTGCTCTTACTTCCCGAGACAGCCCAGTTATTACTTCCGCTGAATACCTCCAGTCCCAACTCCCTGAGTTTAGAAGATCCCTCAAGCATAGAGAAAAGGGCAGAACTCTTTTCGGTTGGGATGGGAGGATGAACATAAGTTTTATGCTCGTTAAGGTCGGGGATCAGCTCGTTGAACTTTTCATCATCAAGAACCGATCTGAGTTTATGAAGGAGGATCTCTCTATTCCATGAACCCGTTAAGTCCCAGGCCATGTATCCAATCAGGTTCACGGAGTGAACCGGTTCCCATGGTTCAGGCTTATAGCCAAGGATAGTAAATTCAAGGGATAATTTTTTCTGATTATTTTCAATAAATTGATTAATCCCCATAGTAAATGCGTTAAGGGCAGCATGAATGCTTTCGTCGGATCTGGAGAGCACCATTTCGGATTTTTCCTGCATACGAAGGGCTCGGAGTAAATGGTCGGCTCCAGCCATGTCCTTTCCAAATATTTCGGATAAACGCCCCTGGGTTACACGTCGCAGAAGGTCCATTTGCCAAAGTCTGTCCTGTGCCATTATGTAGCCAACTGTAAGGTATAAGTCATGTTCGTTTTTAGCATAAACATGTGGAACGGCATGTTTGTCTCTGTATACTAATACCTCATCAGTAAGACCTACCAGTTCAATATTCTGATTGTAATTTGGTATTGCTTTCCTGGAGATATTTCGGACAAATACAATACCTGCTGCTGCTATCAGCAAGATTAATATGGCTAATCCTGCAAGGATCCTTTTGAATATTTTCATGGCTAAAGGGTTTTAGGATGTTTTTAATTTGAAGAAATCTATCAAATTTACACCAATTGAGCAAAATATCAAAAATTGAAAAGATATTTTAAATCTTATTAATGCCGATCAATATAGAAGCCCGAGCAACCATAATGGTACGAAGTTGCCGTTGCCGATTTCTATTCCGTCAGATGCCAAATACGCATTGGGATTTTCCTTAAGATGCCTCGAAATTTTTTTGTGATCACCAACCTCAAAAACCCATTGCGAATCCACCTCAAAGTCACCGAATCGAGGTTTTTTAACAGAGGCAACAGAACCTACCTGGTTCATAAAAAATGTTTTTCGAAGCACATCCATTTCAGGTTCCTTTTCTGACAGGAGATAGTTGAGATTTGGATTGTTTAGAAGGATAACCTGAGGTTTTTGGAGAATACTGATAATACTTCCCGAAGGGTAGAGGAGTTGAATAAGCCTTGCCTTCTCGAGATGAAAGAGATAAACAACCAGTGTGTTTCTATGTATCCCAATCTTTTCACTTAGCCTCAAAATGTTTGGTTTTAATGGTACATTCTGCGATATGATGTAAAGCAGCTGTTTCATCCTTGAAACATTGTGTGGATCATAACCCTCAATGTAGTTTAGATCACTTTCAATGATCTGCTGCAAATTTGGCTCAACCCACAATGGGTTTAATTGGTTATGCTCGTTAAAATTGGGATAGTAACCACTCCTAAGATAATTTTCGAAATGTAATAATGGCTTGAAACTAGACGATAGATCACTGGCAATTTCTCTATGGTTTTTAAGTAGATTTTCTATATAAACAATGGGTATTTCGGCCACATTGGAAAATGACAAATACTCCCGAAATGAAAGACCTTGTAAATTGTATGTTTTTGCATTTCGACAAAAGTCGGCATCCTGTTTAAGTAAATCGATAGTTGAAGAGCCAGCAAATACAACCTTTAGGTCGGGAATATTATGAAAAATATTCTTCAAATCGTACGACCAGTCCGAATACTTATGAACCTCATCAACAAAAAGGCATTTCCCCCCTCTGTTTCTAAAATCATAAGCCAATTGGTAAAGAGAGTTTGCCGAGAAGAAAAAGTCATCAAGCGATACATAAAGAGCCTCATGGCTAGCCCCATATTTTCGTTTAAGTTGCTGAAGCATTAGGGTTGTTTTCCCAACACCCCGTGCACCGATAACCCCATTGAGCCTGTAGTTCCAATCAATTTGGCTAGTAAGATGACGGAAGAAACTTTGGGGTACGTTGCCAATAAGCCTATTTGATTTGTTCCTTAATGCATTCATTGCATAAATATTTTAGCAAATATAAAAAAAAATGCTTAAAAATTAAAGCATAATATTAAAAAATGTTTTAAAATAAAAGATGATCTTGAAAATTTGAATTAAGGCATCTCCGATATTAAAGCAATGAAACAATTAATTTCAGAATTCAGGAAGGAGGAAATGAAATGGTTAAGTCGAAAAGATTTTGAGAGTTCAGCGAGTCGGGATATTTATGATATAATTCCTACTCTTTTGGGCGTGGGCCATTGTTGATGGTGAGTTTATGAAAAACCAATGAAAATCTGGATATTGCTGGGTTCAGGACAGCATTTCAATCCTCAGAAACGTACAAAAGAATGGTAAATTAGCTTGCTTTCTGGAGAGAAACCAATATTTTTACTGCCCTTATCAGGAGTGGTTGTTTATTTGCTCAATATATTTATTTATCAACTTTACAGCCTTCTCGGTTCCTTTTTCATTTGAAATAGTTGTCCCTGCCTCTAAACACTTCTTTTTCATTCCCTGGTTGTTTTTTACAGTAACTATTGCATCAGATAAAATATTACTGTCTATTTGATTAATATTAAGAGGTTTATGTGCATATCCTAATTTATGAATTGCTGAAGCCCTTATTTTTTGGTCAAAAATATGTGGCATAGGAATAGAGGGCAATCCCGCTCTTAATACTTCGGCAGTAGTGCCAAAACCAAAATGGTGAACAACTAATTCAACATGGTCAAGTAACCAACTATAGGGTATTTGTTTTGCTATATAAATATTTTTAGGGATTTCAATTTCTTTTTCGTCCAAATCGGGCATTATTAGTATTGCCCTTGTATTCGATTTATCAAGAGATTTACAAACTGTTAGATAAAGATGTTTGATCTGCTTCTGATTATGAAACATTGAACCAAAAGTTACTAATAGAGGCTTTTCTCCAATGTTTATAAAACTCAACAAATCTTCGGGCGGAGAATAATCAATAGGCGTTTTTGCAAAGAAAAATCCAGTTATTTCAGTTGTTTTTTTCCAGTAAGGATTAGGTTTTTGTAAGAACAAAGGCATTGGAATTATTGCTAGGTATGGATTCAACTTTTTATTTTTCACTGAAGGTGCACAAACATCTTTACGAAATCTATTGTATGGTTTGCCAAATAGTGTACCCATTAGTTTATCAGATAAATACACGCCTAATTCCTTAATGATGTTTTTTGTTTTCCAATATTCTTTCGGGAGTCCCATGGGTGCTATAGAAACAGTAATAAAGGGTTTGCCAAGAATATCTGCTTCAGCCTCCCCAACTATACCGTGTCCAATAATCAGATCGAAATTTTTTAATTCTGATAAGAAGTCTTTATGACAATTTCTCAGGTTGTTAAAAATAAAATTTAAAGCAAATTTAAATCCCTTAAGATTACTCGTTGAATTTTCTACAAATTGTCGGGCGTGATAATTTATGTCAATATCATCACCAACCGAAATATGTGTAAGTCCATACAAGTTCACAACCTGTTTTGCCCAAGGATGACTCAAAACAGTTACAGAATGTCCATTTTTTTGAAGCTCAACACCAAGTGCGATATAGGGTTGAATGTCTCCCCGGGAACCAATTGTTGTTAGTGCAATATTCATATTACCTGTTTTTAAGTCAGGAGATTAGGCTTTTTTTCAATTACCCCTAACTAGAGGTTTTCCATATCTTTTTTTAGTAAACACTGAACTCTGATGACTTCATCACTGATGAAAGAAAGCATTTCGCTCACATTTGATCCATTAAGATTTTTAGATTCCATATCTTCAAGAGATTCAAGTGCATTGGCAAGTTCAAAAACCTTTATCTGACGAAAAGCTGATTTCATGCGATGCGAAACCTCAGACACCCCTTCCCAGTTACCATTTTCAAAATGTTGAAGAAGTGTATTAAGGTTAGCGTTTGAGTTTTCGATAAACGATTGGATGATAACTTTGGCAGAATCTTTATCACCACCAGCAAAACGATATATATCTTTAAGGTTGTAGCCAGATGAATCTCCGTTTTCAGGTAACTTTTCCTTGTCGATAAGTTCAACCTTTTTTTGGCTTACCAGCGGAGCAAGAACATTGTAAATATCAATCTCGTCAAAGGGTTTAATAAGCACACCATCAAAGCCAGCATCACGATAAAAACTTGGATTATCGATGGTACTGTTAGCAGTTAAGGCTATAACCAATGGGGATGGTTTAATCGCTGAGTTCTCTTTAATGGCTTTGACCAAATCGAAACCGCTTAATCCGGGCATCTGAATATCGGAAAGGATAATTTCGAAATCATTCTTTTCAACCTCCTCAAGGGCAACTCTAGGATCGCCCATAACTATAGGGTTTATGCCGAGGGTTTTAAGCATTTCTGATATAAGAACCTGACTGATTTGGTCATCATCAACAACCAGAATCTTTAAAGAGGGTGGAAGAGATAGGCTGGAAATAATTTCATTAATGTTTTCTACATCTGGTTCTCTATCGCTAATGGTGTACCCAATTTGCAAAGTAAAGGTTGTGCCTTTGTTGAGTTCGCTGTAGACATCGATTTTTCCTCCCTGTAGTTCGGTTAGCCTTTTCACTATGGTAAGACCAAGACCGGTTCCACCATACATGCGAGATGTACTGGAGTCAACCTGTGTAAATTGTTCAAAAATGGAGTTTACCTTGCTTGGCTCTATTCCAATTCCTGTATCGGTTACCTCAAAGTTAAAGATTAAGCGATCATCAGGACTATCATTATGGCTAACCAAGAGAATGATGCCACCTTCGTTGGTAAATTTAATTGCGTTACTAACCAGATTGAAAAGGATTTGCTTTAACCTGAAGGGATCACCCAAAACAGCTGTTTGTATTTCGTGCTGGCAATGTAGTTGAATTGAAATTCCCTTGTCCTTTGCTTTTAATGAAAAAGTATCAACTGTTTCCTTAGCTATTTCATAAGGAGAAAATGGGATCTTTTCGAATTTTAGGTAACCTCCCTCGATTTTGGAGAGGTCGAGGATATCATTTACTATATGGAGTAGATGCTGTGAGGAATTTTCTAGAGAATCAACAAATTTGTTTTGATTTTCAAGGAGTTCGGTACGTTTCAGCTGACGCGAAAAACCAATAATTGCACTGAGTGGGGTGCGAATCTCATGGCTCATGTTGGCAAGAAATTCCTCCTTTATCTTCAGTAACTTCTCAGCATACTTTTTGGCTTCGAGGAGTTTACCTCGATAGTAATTGGCGTTTGTAACATCCCTGAAAATTATAATTGTAAAAAGAATAACCATGAATATGGCTGCCCCACCAAGAATAAATAAGGAGTTGGTAGAGCTGTTAACGACTTCTTTGGCTTCCTCGGCAAGACGAAATGAGTTCTGCAGTTCCTCCTGTTCCAGTAGTGAAACCATAGTTCGTATCTGGTCCATAATCTGTTTGTCGCTTCTTAATAGTTCCAATTCCTTGGCGCTAATATTATAGATAACCTCCTGTTGCTGATCTTTAATTGAAGTTAGAATTCTCACCACTTCATTAAGAAGGCTATCAGATGAAGATGCGACGCCTAGTTTCAGTGTGTCAACCTTGGTTTCAACCTTTACGTGTAGTTTAGTAATAGTGGTGTCAACGGGTTCCGCTGGTTTTGAGAACCAGCGCTTCATGCGGTTAAAAACACCCTGTGTTACCTCATCAATTGGCTGACGTGTAATTATCGTGTCATGTTTTGATGTTGTAGTGGTTGTTGTGCTAGTAATAATGGATGCCTGTTTTGCAGTATCGGGTTCAAGTTTTTCAACTTCTTCGAGTGCCAAAAAGTAGAACTGAGAATATTGATCTTCTGTTTTGAGCTCTAAGAGCTCATTAAGGACGCTTTTTTTTCTCTCCAGAAGCTCTTGTATATAAAGGATTTTACCGCTTTGAACAGGGTCATCGTAGGCAAGAATCAGCAAAGTATCAACCTTCTCGTTGATATTTAGCAGAAACGAAAAGTAGAGGGTAAGATAATACTCGTTATGGGTAAGGGTGTAGGTACGGATGTTACTCTCGGCTTCGTAAATATCGGCAAGAATAGAATTGAGTTTAATTAGTTTTTGACGAGGCTCCGATAGTATTTCTCGGGTTTCGCTAAGCCTCATAAACCCTTTATAGGTAACGAAAGAAGCGGCAAAGGTAATGCCAAGTATGATTAAAAACCCAAACAGCACCTTGGGCTTAATCCTTAACCACTGCTTCTTTTCGCTCTTATCCACTTTTTGCTGATTGAATTATGGTTTTGAACAAGTGCAATATACAAAAAACTAATGGTACAAAACCAGTGTTTGTAGCAGAATAGAAAAAATGAACCCTGATTACAAGAACCTTAAATCGTTTATTGCATTAACTAGTTAACCTCAATTACTAAATATTTACTTGATCCCCAGAACGATTTAGGATTGGATATGTCCAATCGTTCCACAATGCCATTTTCGTTCTCCACAAAACGATAAGAGTCTTTTGGGTGTGGAGTTATCATTGTAGGTTTTTTTGCAAATAGGGGTATGCTCTGAGTTGAAGAAATATCGATTTGAGTAAAGTAAATGGTGTTAAAATCAGACTTAAGCTGTAAGCTCTTTCCAAGTCCAAGAAATCCACCTGTCTTTTCAACTATATGATTTTCGATGAGTTCCTTTTTGGTTCCGTAAGCATACCAAGCAGCATTCAATTCCTGGGTCTGCCTGTGCACTTCCTCTATAAGAATCTGTTTTTCACGGCTTAGGGTATCAAGAGTTGCATTTAGCACTTCTAATGAGAAATCCAGTTTAACAAGTTGCTCCTTTAAAGAGTTAATTTCCATATCCTTGGTTTGAAGCATGGTCCCAGTTTGCTGTAAGCGCTTTTCAAATTCCTCAATTTTAAAGTTTGCTCCTTTTACCTGATTGCTCAGGTAGCGAATAGACTGCCTGTTTTTAATCATCAACTCGTTGATCAGGTTGATATCGTTATTAATCCTTTCACGGGAATCGGGTAGCATTTCCTGACCAAGTGCAGCTCGTTTTGATATTATCTGTTCCTTCTCCTTAATAATGGCAAGATTTGCTTCAATTTCGTTAAGCATCTTAAAAAACTCATTGATTGCAGAGTCTTTGGCAAATGATTCGGCTTTCAGGTTTACAATTTCCTGCTTTAGATTTTCAATCTCTTTCTTCTCGGCTTGGTTGCAGGCAAAGAGAAGGGTAAAAATGCCAGCCAATGGAATTATTCTTTTCATGGTGAACAGTTTTTAATTAAGATCTTGATATGATTGCAATTAGAATAGAAGCAAACATGCTAAATGCATACCAAATTGCAAAAGTAAATATAAATGTAATATCTTATTCAAGATATGAACGTTACGATTTTTATAAAAGTATTAATCTATTGCTGTATGTAAAAAAAATCAACAGTGTGTTCAATTTTATCCAGTCCAAGATGATTTTCAGGAAACGGGAGTTTTTGCAAGGTGTTGATTCACTAATCTATAGAAATCATCTGGATCGATGGGTTTGGGTATGTAGGCATCGCATCCTGCTTTTAGGCATTTGGTCTTATCGTCGTTCATTACATTTGCGGTTTGAGCGATAATTGCCAGATTAGGATTAATAGCTTTGATCTGGCTTGCAGCTTCGTATCCGTTAATAAAAGGGAGTTGCATATCCATCAGCACAAGATCTATGTTGTCAACAAGTTTACATATTTCTATTGCATCCTCGCCATTCTTTGCATGGATAATCCTAGCATTGGTTTCGCTGAGTAAAGCCTCAATGAATTGATAACTATTCAAATCGTCTTCAACGACAAGAATTATCTTGTCCTTATAATCGGAATTTAAAACTGTTTGGAAAGATGATTTATTGGTTTTATCAATAATTTCAGAAGGAACATAAGGAATGGTGAAGAAAAATGTGGTACCCTGATTTACTATGCTGTCAAACCATATTTTTCCGCCCAGCATTTCAATCATACCTTTACAAACAGATAACCCAAGCCCATTGCCCGCACTACTCCCTTTGTAGGCTCTTTTTATCCTATAAAATTGATTATAAACTAGTTTAATATCTGTTTCGGGAATTCCAATTCCGGTATCCTTAACAAAGAATTGTATGGATTGATTCATTTCAATTTGATAGCCAAACTCAACGCATCCATTAACGGTGGATTTAAGGGCGTTGTCAAGAAGATTAGTCAGAATTTGCTCTAAAAGATTAGGATCTGAAATAATGTAGTTTTGTAGGTTTGTTTTTGGATGCATCAAATTCAATACCACACCTTTTTTCTTCATGTTCTGATAATCGCTATTAAACCGAGTATAAATATGGTTTAGAAGTTGGTCTAAATTAAAAGGGATTTTTGTAACCTCAAGGGTTCCTGAATCAATTTGCGAAATGTGAATTATATTATTTAGCACAGAGATAAGATTTTCCCCTCTTTTATTGATTATGTTAATGTAATGTTGACGGGTTTCATTGGGGAGATCATATTCCATGAGCATTTTATTGAAACCAACTATGCTTTTCAATTGTGTGCGGATTTCAAGGCTCATGTTGGAAATGTAGGAATTTTTCTGAGCAATAATCTCTTCGAGTTTTTTTATTGTTGTCTTATGTTCTTCTATGCTATTTTGTATCGAGTTATTTTGCTTATTCTTATCATCAGGCAAACTAAAGCTAGAAAGGTGGTTCTGTTTTCTTCTGTTTAGCTTAAACAGAATTGCAATTGAGAGGACAAGCAGAAGGAAAGTGGTTGCTGTAAGAAGAATAAGTATCAAGGTTGGGTGTTTTACCCTGGAACTTTCTGGCGTTTTAAAAGATATAACAACTAGTTGAGAGTTGCTAATGGAAAATTGTTCATGATGGTTGTTGAAAATGCGATTTAACGATAATGATGGATCAGCCTGAGCAAAAACAGGTATAATTAAAAGAAAAAAAGCAAGGAATGTCTTGTATATCGCTGCTCTCCTCATAAAAGGATTCTTTATGCAGCAAAAATAGGTTTTTTATGGATTAAACCTAAAATTTATAGATGTTAAGAGCCATGATTTTTATGGACTGTTCCAAATAATAATCGAACAGACTGAGAGAGTGAATAAAAAGTAGTTTTCTTTTGATTTGATTTAAATATTCCCAAGTTCAGAAAGAAGTTTTCGAACGCTTTCTACAGAGTCGATGTAGTAGTTAGCCTTAGTGTTTTTTGTTCCAACTTTAATGGTGAAAGTATTTAATGGCATGGCACCAAAGGTGTACTCATCGGTCCAATCATCTCCAATAGCCATTATGAATTGGTATTTATTCTTCCCAAGTTGTTGTGCTGCTGCCCGTCCCTTATTGATTCCAGAGTTTTTTACTTCAATTACCTTATCCCCATCCATTATTTCCAGGTGAAGGTTCGAAACCAGGTCGCGCAGCTCATCTTTCAGCTCCCATGATCGGATTATTCCCAAATCTGGATCGGCATTGCGGTAATGCCAAACCAGAGAATAATTCTTCTCTTCAAGGAATGATCGGGGCGTTCTGTCGGCATAAAAATTGATTACTGGCCGTATGCTATCCATCCATTTCTTGTCTATTTGCTCCATCATTCCCCATTTACCATTAGGCGATTTAATCCAAACCCCATGTTCAGCTATAAATGTTATTTCCTCGAAATCTTTGAACCAACGTCCAAGGGTCTCCTTATCCCTTCCACTGATAATTACGATGTGATTCTTTTGATCATTCACGAGTTTATTGAGAATGCTGTATAATTCTTCGTTGGGCATCGCCATTTGGGGATCCTTGTGAAAACCCGTAAGTGTACCATCGTAATCGAGAAAAATGATTCGATTATTTGCTTCGGCATATCTTCTTTTAATGATTTCGATAATGCTTGGAGATATTTTACGGGTTAAGTTCGTTTCCTGAAGTTTTTTTACGTTACTTAGAGTCTTTAGGATATCTGTTGCCCATTTTTGCTCGTTGTAAACCTGAAGCCTTTTTTGCATAACCCCAATTCGTTCTCTTTGCTCATCAATTGGCATTTCAAGCGCTTCTTTTATTGCATACACTATTTCGCTAATGCTGTATGGATTTACCTGTATTGCTTCACTCATTTCTTTTGCGGCACCAGTCATTTCGCTAAGTATAAGTACTCCGCTTTGATCTACTTGCGATGCAACGTATTCCTTTGCTATAAGGTTCATCCCATCCCGAAGGGGGGTAATCAGTGCAATGTTTGAGATGGAATACATTTCAATTTTTTCCTGCTTGGTTAAATGCCTATAGAAATAGAGTATGGGCATCCAGTTGATAGTTCCAAATTGCCCATTTATACGCCCAACCATTTCGTCAACTAAACGTTTTTTTGACTGATACTCAGCTAAAACTTCTCGTGAAGGGATTACAAAAAGAGCAAGACAGATCTTTTCGTGATACTCAGGGTTTGTGCTTAAGAATTGCTCATAGGCTTCAAGCCTAATATCAATACCTTTGGCATAGTCAAGCCTATCTATGGATAGCATAAGTTTGGTTTTGCCATTATTCAAAGTCTTGCTTATGAAATCCTTTCCCAGTCCAAGGATGGATGGCGTTTCTGAAACCTTAAATTGTTTAGAACCTTCCTCAAAGAATTGATAATTTACTCCCATGGGGAAATTGTCGATTTTAACAATTCGTTCGTCTATTTTCACCGTATTAAGCACATTGTCAAAGCCAAGCAGTCGGCGAACTGAACTCATGAAATGTCTTTCGTAATCGAATGTATGAAAGCCAACAAGGTCGGCACCCAGAAGCCCTTCAACAATTTCTCGTCGCCAGGGGAGTACCCTAAATATCTCAAAGGAAGGGAACGGTATATGCAGGAAAAAGCCAATTGTCAGATCTGGGCTTGCATCTCTTAGTAGCTTTGGAAGGAGTAAAAGGTGATAATCATTAATCCAAATGGTATCCTCCTTTTGGGCAATGCTTAGCACGGCATCAGCAAATTTTTGGTTAACAAGTTTATAGCTCTTCCAAAAAATCTCATTAAACTCACTGTATTGTGGAAAGTAATGGAAAAGTGGCCATATTGTAGCATTGCAAAATCCGTAGTGATGATTTTCAATTTCTTCATTTGAAAATTCCAAGGGCAAACAACCTTCTTGAGAAAGTTTCTCACCTACATATTTTTTTTCTTTGCTGGTAAGGTCACCCTGTTCGTAGCCTGTCCAGCCAACCCAAGCACAATCTTGCAGATTGTAATATGTGTTGAGTTTATTTGGTGTTCTGGTTGATTTTTCTACCACTTCAACTTTGCCGTTATTTCGGACCACCTCAAAGGGCAATTTATTGGATACAATAATTAACTTGCTCATTGCAATAGTATTATTAAAACTAATGTTTACATCAAAAAACTTTACTATATTAGCAAAAAATACCTTTTTTTCAAAATAACTTTCTTTTACACATCCTTGAAGTTTTATTAAAATTGCGTTAAAGTCATTTTTTTTGAAAAAGATTAAACCATAAATATCATGAGCAGGTATAGTTTTGATGCGGTAATTTTCGACCTTGATGGCGTGATTACCAAAACAGCGCTAGTCCATGCATCGGCTTGGAAGGAGATGTTTGACGAGTACCTTAAGAAAAGGGAAAAGGAGCATAATGAGACCTTCAAAGAGTTTACCCATACCCACGATTATTTACCTTATGTTGACGGAAAACCTCGGTACAAGGGAGTGGAGTCGTTTCTGGAGTCAAGAGGCATAAAAATACCCTTTGGATCACCCAGTGATCCGGTAGATAAAGAAACGATTTGTGGTTTAGGTAATCGTAAAAACGAAGCTTTCAATGAAATCCTTAAACGAGATGGAGTAGAGGTTTATAGCAGTACAGTTAATTTCATGGATGAGTTAAAATTAGCTGGAATTCGCCTTGGAGTTGCTTCGTCAAGCAAGAACTGCAAACAAGTGTTGGAACGGGCTGGACTACTCCACTACTTCGAAACTCGTGTGGATGGTGAGGTATCGGCTGAGTTAGGATTACAAGGAAAACCAGAACCCGATATTTTTACGGTAGCCTGTGATAACCTAAAAGTCCCATACGATAGAGCAGTTGTGGTAGAAGATGCTGTATCGGGCGTTCAGGCTGGGAAGAAGGGGAATTTCGGATTTGTGCTGGGTATCGCTCGAGAGGATAATGCATATGAACTTAAGTATAACGGTGCTGATTTAGTGGTAACAGATTTGGAAGAAATAGATGGAATAAAAGGAGTTGAAAAATGGTTTGATGAGGGATTGATGAGGGATCTTTGGTCTATAGACTATCATAATTATGATATAACCAAGGAGAAATCGCGGGAGGCATTGCTAACTGTTGGGAATGGATATTTTGGGACAAGAGGCGCAATGGAAGAGTGCGAGACCAGTCAGAATAACTATCCGGGAACCTATATGGCGGGTCTTTACAACAGGCTTAAAACTCCAATTGGAAACCGGATGGTTGAAAACGAGGATTTTGTCAATGCACCTAACTGGTTGTCCATAACCTTTAAAGTTGGCGAGGGAGAATGGTTTGACCCCAATACTCATAGAATACTTGAGATTGAGCGAAGCCTGAATCTATTTAACGGGGTTCTGAATAAAAGAATGATGATTGAGGATAGTAATGGGAATATTACCCTTATCGAATCGAGGCGAATTGCTAGCATGGCCAACAGGCATCATGCAGCCATCGACTATTCAATTACACCTCTGAATTATTCAGGTTATATCAGGATAAAATCGCGATTGAGCGTACCTGCAAAAAACGAGGGGGTAGACAGATACAAGCAGTTAAATCAATATCATTTAGAGCCAATAGAGCAAGGAGGTGTTGGAAATAGTTCTTATGTCGCTGCCAAAACAACTCAATCTGCGATAAAAATAGCAGTTGCATCACAACTGGGAGTCTTTTATGGGGACCGTCCAATGGCAACAGATTTTATAATAAAACAAGAAAAGGGGTGGGTAAATACATACATAAAAGCAGAGGTTAAGAGGGAGGAAACTTATAGGATTGAAAAATTGGTGAGCATATGCAATTCACTATCTGGAGAAGTAAATGATCCCATTGCCTTTGTGAAGGATGATGTGTCGAAGCTTAAGTCCTTTGGAATTGTGCATGCTGCAAGCATAAAAGTGTGGGAAAAGTTATGGCAAAAAGCTGATGTTAAGGTAGCTGGCGATAGATTGGCACAAAAACTTTTGAGGCTACATATCTACCATAGCATTATTACTGCATCTCCTCATAACGAAACGATCGATTTTGGTATACCTGCACGAGGACTTCATGGTGAAGCGTATCGTGGGCACATTTTCTGGGACGAACTCTATATCCTTCCGTTCTTCTGTTTACACTTCCCTGAAATAGCCAAATCAATTTTAATGTATCGCTACAGGCGGCTGGATAAAGCTCGCCAGTATGCCAAAGAGCATGGCTATTCAGGTGCCATGTTCCCGTGGCAAAGCGGAAGCGACGGACGAGAGGAGACTCAGGTTGTCCATCTGAATCCCATTTCGGGCGAGTGGGGCGATGATTATAGTTCGCTGCAGCGACATATATCCATTGCAGTCGCATACAACGTTTGGACTTACTATAACATAACCGCCGATATAGAATTTATCGATAAATATGGGGCAGAAATTTTCCTTGATATATGCCGATTTTGGGCAAGTAAAACCAAGTTTAACGAAAAAACGGGTCGTTTTAGCATTGAAAAAGTAATGGGTCCCGATGAGTTTCACGAGAGTATGCCAGGAGCCAAAGAGGGCGGTTTAAAGGACAATGCCTATACCAATATAATGGTGGTTTGGCTTTTCAGCAGGGCATTTGATATCATGCAAGCAATGGATCAAATGAGGAAACAAGAAGTACTCAATAAAATTGATCTAAGCGAAGAGGAATTGGTTAAATGGCACAACGAGGTCAAGAAAATGAACCTTTCCATTTCTCAGGAGGGTATCATTGAACAGTTCGATGGTTATTTTAACCTGAAGGAACTCAATTGGGATGCCTATCGTGAGAAGTATAAAAATATTTATAGGATGGACAGGCTGCTTAAGTCCGAAGGGAAGACACCCGATGAGTATAAGGTTGCAAAGCAAGCCGACACTCTTATGACTTTTTTTAATATTGATCCACAGGAAGTAATAAAAATAGTTGAGGGATTAGGCTATAAATTGCCCCATGATTATTTGGAGAAGAATTTCGACTACTACTGCAATCGTTGTTCACATGGATCAACCCTTAGCCGTGTTGTGCATGCCTATATTGCCTCGCTAATTGGCCGAAAGGAGTTAAGCTGGAATTTGTACAACGAAGCTTTAATGAGCGATTATGTTGATATACAAGGAGGAACTACAGCAGAAGGTATTCATATGGGTGTGATGACAGGTACTGTGCTTATGGCACTAACTGCTTTTGCAGGGCTTAATTTTCATGGAGACAATCTTTCCATTAATCCAAATCTACCATCGCACTGGCGTGAGATTGATTTTTCTTGTTCATTTAAAGGGGTCGATTATAGAGTAAAGGTTCAAAAAGATTATGTATTGATTAAATCCAATGCAACTCAAGTGAATAAGGTGAAGGTTATCGTTGGCAATAAGGAAATATTTTTAGAAGATAGTATCGAGATACGTGTGGATATTAATTGAAAGAATTAGCTTTGTGCAATATTTTTCTTTGTTAACCGAAATGATGTAAAAAAGCATGTTAGGAGATATATTGCTAATAAACGATTTGCACAAAGCCGCAGCCCAGTCGCTCTTAGAATATGTAATAGCCGATAGGGATAAGAAAATGGTTAAAGATCCCAACTACAAGTACACAATTGCCATATCGGGCGAATCGGGAGCAGGCAAATCAGAGCTATCACACTCATTGGCACTTTTGCTAAAAGCCCTTAACATTCGCGTAAAGGTGATTCATGCAGATAACTACTATAAGGTTCCACCCCTGCTTCGCAAAGAGTGGCGCCTCAATAAAGGGTTAAATGTAATTGGTCCCAACGAGTATAATTGGAAGTTACTCCAAAAGAATATCCTTGAATTCAAGAAGGACATGATTGCCCGAATCCCCTGTATCGATATAATTCCAGAGCAAGTGGATGAATTGATAACAGATTTTCAAAAGATTAACCTATTGATCATTGATGGGTTGTATGCCATTAAGGCCAAGGAGGTTGATCTTAAGGTGTTCATAGAGCTGACATACAAGGAAACCAAGATGATGCAGCTGATGAGGGGCAAGGAGCAGGTTGATGAGTTTAGATCAAAAATCCTTGAAAGGGAACACTTAGGAGTTGTGGCTCTTAGACCCTTGGCTGATTTGATTGTTGATAAGAATTATGATGTTCTTCCTATAGCTTAATGGAATGGAGATAGTATAAGCAAGGAATAGAATAATGTCTTCTTTTCAATAATGATTTATTCTATCACCCTGATCTCTGTGCTAACGGGTATAGCTTTTTTATAAACTGCACTTACACCACAGTAGCGTTCCTCTGATAAGTTTACTGCCTTTTCCAGCTTATCCAAAGGAAGATCTTTCCCCTTGAATTCATAGATAACCTTCATTGAAGAGTAGTGTTTGGGATGCTCTTCAGTTTGCTCGGCTTCTACCCATATGCGCAGTCCTTCCAATTCAACGCGCATCTTTCTGAGCATCGACACTACGTCCATCCCGGTGCAGCCGGCAAGTGCGACCAGCATAAGTGGTTTGGGACGAGGACCCTTATCCCCACCACCCACCTCGGGGGTGGCATCCAAAATAATTTTATGATCATTTACATCGGCTTCAAAAGCCATTTCACCAATCCAATCGATGTGTATTTTAGCAGTGCTCATAAATGGTTGTTTTATCAATTAGAATATAACACTTCAATCTGTCAAATGTTTAAGGAAAAAATAATTTCTATTGGTAAGTTGCGTCAAAAAGATACAACCAATAAACTTAAACATTTTACTGTTAATTTGAGGCAAGTAAAGCGAAGTCAAACAAGAATATTCAAATCATTTAATATTTCTTTGAATTTAATGAATGAATATATTCGCTTTCAATGGATTCAAATCGATAGTTTTAAAAGATTTACAGAAATTCTAAATGATAAGTATAGTTAAACGAGTTTGAGGCATTCAATCGGTTATTTTATTCAATGGGCAATTTTATAGTAACCTTAGTTCCCTTACCTAGTATAGATTCAAACTCAAGTAAACCCCGATGTTCTTCAATAATATTTTGTGTAATCGACAAACCTAATCCTGTACCTTTACCAGGATCCTAAGTTGTGAAAAATGGATCGGTTACCTTTGATAAACTCTCATTGCTAATTCCACACCCATCATCTGATATGCATATAGTAAAAGACTTTTCTATTACCTCTGTGCTAATGGATATTGTTCCTTTATCGGCAATGGCATCAATAGAGTTGCTCAGGATGTTAAGAAGAACCTGATGTATTTTACCCTCGTTACAATTAAGTGCATAATAACTAGCACAGTAATCCTTAACTACATTAATTTTACCCTTAAGTTTATTATTAAGCATTAACAGGCAATTGTCAATGATCTTGTGAATATCTGATTCTTGGCTAATATGATCTCCGCTTCTACTGTAATGGTTCAAACTTTTTACAATGCTTGAAGCCCTATTTACACCTGTGTGAATAGTTTCAAGCATTGAAGAGAATTCTTCGAAATTATTGGGGAAATTTTCAATAATATGCTTTTCTATTGTATAAGCACCACCCTGAATAAAATTAAGGGGATTATTTATCTCATGGGCGACTCCAGCAGCTAATAATCCTAAAGAGGCCATCTTTTCCGATTGTATAAGTTGATTCTGAGTAGCCCTTAGTTTATTAAGGGTTGCCTCCAACTCTTTCCTTTGATCGTGTAGTTCATCATTAATTGCAAGCAATTCCTCATTGGCGGCAGCAAGTTCTTCTTGCTGCATTTGCAAAATAACATTCTTTTCTTTCGATTTTTTTGCAGATCTAAGTATCTGAAAAACAACAATAATTAGCAAAACAATAATTGCAACTGACCCATAGTTGATGATATTTTTTTGTCTTAAAGAAAGGTTTTTGAGTTTATTATCAAGTACTAGTCTATGAATTTCTTGCTCCTTAGCATTCAGTTCATATAAGATTTGGAAGTTAGCTAAGTTCTCCCTAAAGTTTGAAGTGCTCAAACTATCACTAATACGTTTGAAAGCTATATGGTTATTAACCGCTGATGCGAACTTTTTCTCCAGGGTATCAATTTGAAAGGATAGAAAGTGGTATCGCATCATATGATCTTTTCTGGGAAATTTTTGCAGTGCCTCCCACATCTTATAGGAGTACTCCCTGGCTTGTTCAGCGTTTTTGAAGGACAAATATACTACTGCCATAGAAAGATACAAACTAGAGAGAATTCTAGAGTTTACCTTAGCTACATCATATTCTTTCTCAAGCTTTTTGAATATCTCTAGGGCTTGAATAGGTCTATTTGTAAACCTATAAACATCGCCAATATTATATAGGCTGTGAACTTCAGTAGATTTATCCTTAATCTTCTTAGAAAATTGTAAAGTTTCCTCGAAAATAATCATAGCTGAGTCTAATCTATTGGTATTTCCATAGACTGACCCTTTTCCAATCAAAGCTAAAATTAATAAAGATGTATCATTTAGGGCATTGCCGCAATTTAGTACCTCTTCGAAGTAACTCAAGGCACTAGTATATTCCCCCTGACGATAGTATATATTGCCAATTTCCCTTAAGGTGTATGCAATTTGAATGTCATCACTCAATTTCCGATAAATATTTAGAGCTTTAGATAAATAATCCAGTGCTTCTGCATTTGCTCCTAAATAATTAAA
>CAZDXY010000062.1:0-22548 GCA_964509385.1 uncultured Rikenellaceae bacterium | reverse complement strand
ATACTGGAACCAAAGTGGGAATAGGCAGCACCGATCCTATAGCCCGGTTGACCATTGTTGATACCGGAGGGGATCCCACCATTCCAAGCGCCACCGCCTCAAGCGGAATGCTGAGAATCCGAACTACGCCTTACCCAACAGAAGGGGTTGACATTGGCAAGATGCCCACATCACCATACGTCGGTTGGCTTCAGGTTGGGTACGCAGGAGTACAACCCGAGCCGTTCACGCTGCAGCCTTTGGGGGGCAACGTGGGGATTGGGACAGGCACCGAAAGCCCCACGCAGACCTTGGACGTGAACGGCCAAGTCCGTATCCGGGGAGGAAACCCTGCCGAGGGCAAAGTGCTGATGACTATGGATGATCTGGGCAACGCCCAATGGCAGGATGTTGATGGCTTGCAGGGAGATCCAGGTGATCCAGGAGAAGACGGGCTATCGGCGTACGAAATTTGGCTCAGCCTCGGCAACTCAGGGACAGAAGAAGAATTTATAGCATCGCTAATTGGAGATCAAGGGCCCCAGGGACCTCCGGGACCTGAAGGAGATACTGGCCCTCCGGGTGCACCGGGTGCCGATGGAGAGGATGGCCTTCCGGGCGAACCCGGGCAGCCGGGGTACAGCATCCAATACAACTGGGACGGCACCAACCTCGGTGTTAAGCGTGAGGATGAAGGAAGCTACACCTACACTGACCTTAAGGGAGATCCGGGACAGCAGGGTATTCCAGGTACCCCCATCATCTGGAGGGGGAGCTCCGGCACCGAACCGAGCGACCCAGCGATCAACGATGCCTACTACAACACGGGCGATGGGAAGTCGTGGGTGTACACAGCACTCGGCTGGCAGCAGATGACGCAGGACGGGGTGCAGGGTATCCCGGGACCAGAAGGACCTCAGGGACCTCAGGGCGAAGCAGGAACAGGGCTAACCAATCGGGGAAACTGGTCGGGTTCGGAGATATACCAATCTGGACACTACGTCTTTGCAGAGTCTTCAACCACGCCAGGGGTCAACTCCATGTACATCTGCCAGACCAATGACCATCAGTCAACCACTCCTCCAATGGAAGATGGGGTAAACTGGGTAGAGTTTCAGGCACCCCAAGGTCCCGAAGGGCCTCAGGGACCCGAGGGACCTCTGGTGGCGGGTACCACTGGTCAAACCCTGCGCCACAACGGCACCAGCTGGGAGGCCAGCAGCAACATCTACAACACGGGCACCAACGTGGGGATCGGCACCGCCAGCCCAACTGCCAAACTCGATGTGAGCGGACAGGTTAAGATACAGGGTGGCGTGCCGGGAGCCGGTAAGCTGCTCACCTCCGATGCCAGCGGGCTGGCCACGTGGGAGAACCCCTCAAACCATAACCACAGCGCCACCAACATTACCTCCGGCACGCTGGCGGTGGCAAGGGGAGGCACGGGCATCGCCAGCTACACGGCAGGCAACTACATCTATGCATCGGCTTCTTCAACCCTTGCCCAGCGAACACCAGCACAGGTGCTGTCCGACATCGGTGCTGCCTCATCGAGCCATAACCACGCCGCCACCGACATTACTTCTGGTACACTTAGTAGCGACAGGGGAGTACTGGCTGGCTCAACCAGCTCATCTTTCGTTCGCTATACAGGCACAACCAACACCACCAGCGCCTTCAACAGCGGAACAACAAATCCGAGTGGCACCCAGCGATTGAACTACTCTGGCTATCTGTACGCCACACGGTTATACGATGGTGGATCACGGGTTTACTCGGCCAACAACACCAACATCGGCTCGGGCTCCACCAACTACGCTGCGGGCGACCATGCCCACAGCGGCATGGGCAGCGTAACCAGCGTAGCGGCTGGAAATGGCATGAACTTCACCACCATCACGGGTACGGGAACCGTCACCCTGGGCACACCCAGCACATTAACCTCCAGCACCACGAACGCGCTGACGGCTACTTCGCACACCCATGCCATCACCACCCAGTTACCCTCCAGTGCCACTGCAGGCATTATGCGGCACAGCGGTAGCACCAAAACCGCAGGGAGCTTCTACTCCGGAACCACCGCTCCCTCCAATGCCACCCGGACCAACTACGATGGCTACCTCTACGCCACTCGGCTCTACGAGGGTAGTACAAGGGTGGCTACTGGCGGTGGCACAGCCAGCTACGTGGCCCGTTGGACAGCGGCAAACACAATTGGCACGGGGGTTCTCTACGATAACGGCACCAACGTTGGCATTAGCACCACCACTCCAACCGAGAAGTTGGATGTAGCAGGCAACATAAAAGCCTATGGACTGACGTTAACCAAGCCAGGTTCACCCAGCGATGATCCGCTCTTCGTGGTGCGAAATACTGCAGGGCTAATCGTATTCGCCGTTTACGAGGAGGGCGTTCGTATCTATGTGGATGGAGATCCAACGGATGTTACCAAAGGCAACAAGAGCGGATTCGCCATTGGTGGGTTAACAGGTTTTAAGGACACAGGTGAGGACTACTTTAGGGTATCGCGTGGATATACCCAGATACTTTTCGACACCGAGTTACCGGGCAAAGGCAACAAGAGCGGCTTTGCCATTGGCGGGCTTACTGGGTTTAAAAATAGAGAAACTGCTTTGAATAACAATAGTAGGGAAAATGATTCAAATGACCCCAGTTATAGAAGCAAAGACAATACAGCCGGCTTTATGAGTATTACCCCTGAGAACTACATTATTGGTCAGGAAGCCGGTATGTCTTTAACCACTGGCTATGAAAATGCATTTATGGGCCATAGAGCAGGTAGAGCTACAACTGAAGGGTTCCGAAATGTTTTTATTGGCGCAGAAGCTGGACTGAAAACCACAACAGGTAGGCTTAATGTTTTTATTGGATATGAGGCGGGTGTAGAAAACACAACTCATTGGGGTAATATTTATTTAGGAGTTGCTGCTGGTAAACAAATGAAAGGTAATTTCAATATTATTATGGGAAATACAGCGGGCCAAGGTTTACCGGGTGGAGAGAGCAATACCATAGTAGGTAATCTGGCTGCATCGCTTTCTTCATCTGAAATTAGTTGGAATGCTATTTATGGTGCTTGGGCTGCCATGAATACAACGGGCAGCTATAACTCATACCTGGGATGCGCTTCGGGTAGTAATACTGGTTCATACAATGTTGCAATAGGCTATTCTGCCGGAGCTAATGGCAGTAATAATGTTTTTATTGGCAATGATGCCGGAGCAGCAGGGAGTAATAACGTATTTATTGGAAATCTAGCAGGGTCAGATGCAGGAACCGGTAATGACCGCCTTTACATTGCCAACAATACCGGAACGCCCTTAATCTATGGCAATTTTAGTACAGCTCGTGTTGGATTAGGAACAACTTCTCCTGCAACAAGTTTTCATGTCAACCATCCAGCAGGTACCACAAATGGATTGTCTGTGTCTGTCTCAGGATATGATCAAAGATGGCATTTCTATACTTATTCAGGAGGAAACCTTGGTTTATTTTATAATGGGACTCTTAGGGGTACATTTAGTTATGTTAATGGTACTTATACTAGCTCAAGCGATAAGCGATTTAAGAAAAATATTGAATCAGTTCAATCCATTCTACCAAGTGTATTAAGGCTGAATGTAACAGAGTATAACTTTGTCGACCAAAAGGATAGCCAAAAATATATTGGGCTTATCGCTCAGGAAGTTGAAGAAATATTTCCTCATTTGGTTAACCATGTAGTTTCCAATGTTGATGGGGAACAGGATGATTTCTATACACTTGACTATTCTGGCGTTGGAGTTATTGCAATTAGAGCCATTCAGGAACAGCAGGAAATAATTGATCAACTTCAAGCCGAAAACGCCGACCTCAAATCACGCCTTGAGCGCCTTGAAAAATTGTTGATATCGCAGGATTAACAGTAAAATTTTTTTAAAGCAATTTGCATTTAAAAACGGCTACCCTTAAGTAGCCGTTTTTCTTTAGTAAAAAAAAAAGTATAATTTTTTTGGAATGATATTGAATTTAATAGTATTTTGCTCTATACGAATGAATTCTTCAACTTATAATTTTTCGTCACCTAAACCTTAAACTCGTAACTCGCAACCCGTAACCCGTAACCCGTAACCCCTTAACCCGTAACCCCTTAACCCGTAACCCGTAACCTAAGTACTCACCCAATAACTTAAACCACCATGAAAAAACTACTCACATTATTGTTAGGTATAACCCTAAACCTGGCATCCTTTGCCCAAGCCCCTCAGGGCTTCAACTACCAGGCTGTAATCCGCAACACAGCAGGCGAGATCATCGCCAACGCTGAGGTTGATATCACCATCAACATCCGCCAGGGAACCGCTGACGGCACGGTGATCTGTACAGAGACCTTCACCACCGAAACCAACGAGTTTGGCCTGGTGAACCTGGCGGTGGGATCAATTAACCCCAACGATTTCGCAGCCATTGGCTGGGCCGAAGGTCCCTACTTCGTAGAGGTTCAGCTCAACGGAAGTGCTATGGGGGTTACCCAGCTGCTCAGCGTACCCTACGCATTACACGCCATGACAGCAGGAGAAACCGATCCATTGCTTACCGCCAACTTCGATTTTACGGATGCTATTGAGGGTGACCTGCTGCGCCACAATGGCGAAAAATGGGTGAGCGTAACGCCCGATTTCCTGACTACCCTATGGCAGGATGGCGACAACCAGGTAATCACCGAGGTCAAGGTGGGTATTGGCACCGACACTCCCACCGAAATGCTTGACGTGGACGGCAACATCCGGGTCAGGGGACGATTTATGGGAGAGGGCATGGAAGTAGATCCCCCTGAATCCCTCCCCGAGGAGCCCATCTTTGTGGTTCGTAACAGCTTGGGTCAAATTGTTATGGCCGTTTACGAGAAGGGTGTTCGCATGTACGTTGAGGATGACTTTGTGCCCGGTGGCAAGGGTAATAAAAGCGGATTTGCCATCGGGGGTCTCACAGGGAACAAGCAGAACGACACGGAGTACTTCCGGGTAACACCCGACAGCGTGAGGATATTCCTTCGGGAGCCAGCCGGGAAGGGCAACAAGGGAGGCTTTGCCATCGGAGGATTAACGGGTTTCAAGGCTGATACAGTGCCTCTGATGTTCTTGGCCCCCGACAGCACCCGTTTCTACATCGACACCGAATCTTCGGGCAAGGGCAACAAGAGCGGCTTCGCCATTGGCGGTCTAACGGGGTTCAAATCGGGTGCTCCCGTTAACTTCTTCAACGTATCGGCTGACGCAACTGCGACCATCGACCCCAGCGAACCCCGTATCCTCTGGTACCCTATAAAGAACGCCTTTCTGGCCGGGCAGGTTCTTATTGAAACTCCCAACGATGTGGGCGAGAACTCCATGTCAATTGGTTTTGAGACCAAAGCTAAAGGTAGCCAGTCGCAGGCATTGGGTTACAAGTCGCAAGCATTGGGCGACTACTCCACTGCCATAGGTCGTGAGGCTGAAGCGCACAGCGAGAACTCTTTTGCTTTTGGTCAGTTTGCTCAGGCCAAAAACATCGAATCGTATGCCTTTGGCAGGGGCGCTTTTGCCGAGGGTTTGCGAAGTTTTGCCTTTGGTAGTCAGGGGGTCGATTCGGCGGGTGTTACAACAGGCGTGGCCTATGCAAAGGGCGACTACTCCTTTGCCATTGGGCAGGGGTCAATTGCCGAGGGGTTTGGCTCTGTTGCAATAGGTCTTGCAGATACTGCACGAGGCGGCTTCTCATTTGCAACTGGCTACAAGACATCTGCAATAGGTTATGGCTCGACTGCTATGGGATACAAAACTACTGCCTCGGGAGTGATTTCCACCGCAATAGGATACGGAACTACTGCTTCGGAAATGTATTCCACAGCAATGGGTTTCGAAACAATTGCATCGGGATATCAATCCTTTGCAATAGGTCTTTATACAAACGCTTCAGGAGGTAGTTCTGTAGCAATGGGGCAAAATACAATTGCATCTGGCACCCTCTCATTTGCAATTGGACAAGCAACAAATGCAACGGCTGGACTTTCTACAGCAATGGGTGCAGGAACAATGGCCTCAGGATGGGTATCTACAGCAATGGGATATTCAACAATCGCTTCAGGATGGTTTGCCACTTCAATGGGATCATACACCTCTGCATCAGGACATTCTTCCACAGCAACTGGATATTGGACAAAAGCAAATGGCCATTTTTCAACAGTTATCGGCTCGTTTAATGACACAACTCTTTCTTCTGACCCATGGGGTTTCGAAAATCCAATTTTTATTATTGGAAATGGGACATTTGACAGCAATCGCAAAAACGCTATGACCGTTCTTAGAAACGGTAGAGTAGGATTGCAAGATGTTGTATCTCCAGAATATGCCCTTGAACTTCCAAACAACAGTAATCCCGGAGTTGGCCAGGCAATAGCATACATATGGGCAACCTATTCCGATGGTAGAGCAAAAACAAACAGAAGTACACTGAAATATGGCTTAAAGGAAGTGTTGCAGCTTCAACCCCTCAACTATTATCATCATCACACCAAACTTAAAGACAAGAAGATAGACATCCTTTCCGAAGGCGCAATGGACATAGGACTTATTGCTCAGGATGTTCATAACATTATTCCTGAAGCAGTTAATAAACCTAGCAACGAAGAAACCGGACTTTGGAGCATGTCGTACGAAAAGTTGGTGCCTGTACTAATTAAGGCAATCCAGGAACAACAGATACAGATTGAAGAGCTGAGGGAAACCAATAAAGATTTTGAATCCCTCAAATCCGAAATTGAGGCCATCAAGGCATCACTTATCAAGTAGGTATAAAACCCCAAGTTCGGCGGAGGTTCTACCTCCGTCGGGCTTATTTTTGTAGGCTATGCCTACCAGAGAAATGCATTTGGCTTACTAAGCCCAAGCGCCCAAACCACTTATTGTTCAAAGGCTACTCAAGAGTGGCCGTTTTTTTTGATAAAAAATCTTGAAATACTTGATTTGCATCTTTTAACGCAGTAAATTTCATGGCGATTAAGCATTCTTCTTTTTTTTATCCAACCGACCGCACACTACGGCCTGCTGGGCTTTTTAAAAAGCAAAAGCGCTTTTAAGTTGAACCTTTAAAAAAGTATAGCCATGAAAAGATCATTCTCCCTGACAATGCTCATTTGCATTGCTGTATCCACCCTCGCACAGGTTCCCCAAGGCTTCAACTACCAGGCAGTTATCCGCAATAGCGAAGGACAGCTTATTTCAGATCAGGCGGTCACCATGCGTCTCACCCTTCAGGATCAGGGAGGGAAGGCAAATCATTACGCAGAGCTGCATTTTCTCACCACCTCCGACAAGGGCATTGTAAATCTGGTGGTAGGCAGCGGTATTCCTATCCTAAACAATTTTACCGATATTCCATGGGAGGAGGGTGAAATTTACCTTAAGGTGGAGGTTGACCCCGCAGGAGGTACCAATTTCTTATCACTGGGCACCACCAGGCTGCAATCGGTGCCCTACGCGCTACATGCCCACAGCGCCAGCAGTTTTGTGGCTGAGTCCGGAGTAGGAGGGGATGAGCCCTTGTTCGTGGTACGCAACAGCGAGGACCAGATCGTTTTCGCGGTGTACGAGAAGGGGGTACGCATGTACGTGGAGGACGACGTGGTACCCGAAGGTAAGGGTAACAAGAGCGGTTTCGCCATTGGGGGTCTCACAGGGAACAAGCAGAACGACACGGAGTACTTCAGGGTAACGCCCGACAGCGTGAGGATATTCCTTCGCGAACCCACCCAAAAGGGCAACAAGGGAGGCTTCGCCATCGGAGGATTAACGGGTTTCAAGGCTGATACTGTAGCCCTAATGTTTGTTGCCCCCGACAGCACCCGCTTCTACATCGATACCGAGATTTCGGGCAAGGGCAACAAGAGCGGTTTTGCCATTGGCGGGCTCACGGGGTTCAAGTCGGGCACTCACGTGAACTATCTAAATGTATCGGCCGACACCACAGCAACCATTGATCCCAGCGAAGCGCGTATCCTCTGGTATCCAACAAAAAATGCATTTTTGGCGGGTCAGGTGCTGATTGAGGATCCCGACAGCGTGGGAACAAACTCCACTGCTACAGGCTTCGAGTCAAAAGCCGTGGGAAACTTTTCTCAGGCGCTGGGATACCAGGCTATAGCCAGAGGAGACTATTCAACTGCTATCGGGAAAAATGCACTTGCTCAAAATACAAATTCCTTTGCATTCGGCGATGGTGCCAAGGCGTACAACCAGGATTCGTACGCATTCGGTGCTTTTACTGAAGCCCAGGGTTTGGGGAGTTTTGCTTTCGGATATGTGGGACGGGACTCGCTGGGACCAACAGGAACCGTGACAAAAGCTCTTGGCAATTATTCGTTCGCATTTGGTCTGGGTGCTCAAACAGGTTCAACAGCGGAGGGAGCCTTTGCCATAGGATCAGGCACAAGTGCACAGGGAGAGTTCTCCCTTGCGATGGGTTATAAATCAATAGCAACTGATTATTATTCAATTGCAATTGGATGGAACGCAAAAGCATATTTGGGTTCATTAGCGATTGGAACAGGTGCAAACGGTTACGGATCGGGCTCCATTGCAATAAAGGGTAATGCCTTTGGAACCGGAGCTAAAACAATGGGCGATTATTCTAGAGCAGATGGTGATTATTCAATAGCAATAGGAGGTTTCCGAGATTATTTGCCTTTTTATCCTTTTACGGTTTTTTACTATTCTACAAAGGCAGGAGGAATTCGCTCTATTGCTATCGGAACTGGAGTTGGTGCAATTGGAGACAGGAGCATTTCAATAGGTACTGGTTCATTGATAATGTTTACTATGGATCCCGTCCGTGGAATGGCCAACGGAGAGGCTTCTGTCGCATTCGGGTATTCGAATAATGCTGACGGAGATTATTCATTTGCGCTTGGAAATGTTAATGATGCTACCGGAGATAATTCATTTGCGTTGGGTAATTATACAAAATCAAACGGAAAGTATGCTACGGCAATGGGATATTATACCACTGCACAGGCTTATAATTCGTTTGTTATCGGAAGATATAATATTCTGGAGGGAACAACTGACTTATGGACAGGTGCTGACCCTCTGTTTATTATTGGAAACGGATCATCAACATCTTCACGTGCAAATGCATTTAAAGTATGTCAAAATGGTTTTATTGAGGCATCAGGAACATTAAGAATAACAGGTAGCACAGTTCCACCAATCGGTGAAGGTATTGAATTAGCTTATGTTGTTGGAAATGGATTTTTGCAGGCCATCGACCGTTCAACTAGTACTTCTAAACCCTTATATATTTTTTCAGCTCGAATAAATCCTATTACGGATAATACTTATTCCTGTGGTCATAACGACTTCAGATGGTCCATTGTTTATTCCGCTGGTAGTGTCTCAACAACATCAGACCTCCGAAAAAAAGATAATATCACTCCCATTTCAGGAGGCTTGGAAACAGTACTTGATCTTAATCCAGTTTTTTTTACATGGAAGGACAAATCAGACAGTAAAAGGCATATCGGTCTGATAGCCCAGGAAGTAATACGACTTGTCCCCGAGGTAGTTGATACCGGCGACGATGAAAATAGCACAATGGGAATTAACTATTCCGGTCTTGTTCCGGTTCTCGTAAAAGCCATACAGGAACAACAAATGCAAATTGATAAGCTTCAGAAAGAAAATAATGAGCTCCAATCCCTCAAATCCGAAATCGAAGCCATTAAAGCCATTATCGGCAAATAGATTAAAACACCTGTATTATCAACGGCTACCCACGGGTTGCCGTTTTTTTTTGTAAAAAAATGCCCAATTTTTTTCAATGGTATTGATTTAAATTGTAATTTGCTCTATACAAATCAACTCTTCGGTTTGTATTTTTTTCGTCACCTAAACTTTGTCACTCCCAACTTTAGGCACTTTATGAACTCACCCAATCAATCATTAGTCACCCTGAGCTTGTCAAAGGGCAATCATCCAATCCCCCGTCCCGAAGCGTCGGGACGTCGGGGCAATCACCCAATCATTAAATACGCCATGAAAAAACTACTCACTTCAATTTTAGGCATAGCCCTATACCTGGCATCCTTTGCCCAAGCCCCTCAGGGCTTCAACTATCAGGCGGTTATCCGTGATACGGAGGGCCAACCCATTTCGGAGCAACAGGTGTCCATCCGCCTTACCCTGCAGGACGAGGTAGGGGAAGCCAACCACTATGCCGAGACGCACGTTCTGAACACAAGCCCGCAGGGCTTAGTGAGTCTTGTCGTAGGCAATGGTACCCCAGTTGAAAAAGCCTTTGCGAATATTCCCTGGATTGAGGGAAATGTTTACATCAAAGTAGAGGTTGATCCATCTGGAGGTACCAGCTACACCGAACTTGGAATCACCAAGCTGCAAGCAGTCCCCTATGCGTTGCACGCACAGAGTGCCAACCGTTTTGTGGCAGATCCTGGTGCAGTAGAGGGCGATCCCCTTTTTGTAGTGCGCAACAGCCAGGATCAGATCGTCTTCGCGGTTTATGAGCAGGGCGTTCGGGTTTATGTCGATGGAGATCCCACCGATGAAGAAAAAGGCAACAAGAGTGGATTTGCCATTGGAGGATTAACGGGCTTTAAGGACACGGGCGAGGACTACTTCAGGGTATCCCGTGCATACACCCACGTACTATTCGATACCGATGCAAAGGGAAACAAGAGTGGCTTCGCCATTGGAGGACTCACAGGATTTAAGGATCAGGGTAATGAAACCTATGGGAACAAAAGTTTTGGCATCAAGAACACGGCGGGTTACATGAGCATTACCACCGAAAACTACTTTATTGGACATGAGAGTGGTCAAAAAACTACAGAAGGATTGTATAACTCATTTATGGGTTACGAAAGTGGGTATAGCAACACAACGGGTAGTAACAATTCGTTTATTGGATACAGGACAGGTTATTACAACTTAGCGGGGAATAGCAATACCTTTTTGGGCGATTCAAGTGGATTTGGTAATACATCCGGATCAGGAAATCTGTTTGTGGGTAAGAACAGTGGTATTGCAAACACAATTGGAAATTATAATTCTTTTATAGGTTATGAAAGTGGATACTCAAACACAACAGGCCTAAACAACTCATTTGTAGGAAGTTATTCAGGATATTCAAATATTAGTGGAAGTAATAATTCTTTTGTGGGTCAATCTGCAGGTTATTATAATGAAACCGGTGACGGAAATTCATTTATTGGAATTGATGCTGGTTATAGCAATACGGTTGGTAAGTATAATTCCTTTTTGGGTTATAGAACCGGATACGAAAACGATACTGCAAGTTTCAATGTTTTTATTGGTTATCAAAGCGGATATAATAATACATCATTTAAAAATATTTTTCTAGGATATCAGAGTGGTTATAATAATGAATCATCGAATAATGTTTTTATTGGTACCCAAGCAGGAAAAACTAACTCAACTGGATATGAAAATGTATTTCTAGGTAATGAAGCAGGATATTCAAATGTTGGTGGAGGTGTTAATGTATTTATTGGCCATAAAACAGGTTGGTTTAATCAAAATGGAGGTCAAAATGTTTTTATGGGTTTTGTAAGTGGGTATAAAAATACGGATGGGATGGAAAATACGTATCTCGGAGATCAATGCGGTTACTCTGGGACATCAGCCAGTGCCAATGTTTTTGTTGGAGCTACTGCCGGATGGTATAATACGGCAAGTGAAAATGTTTTTATTGGCAAATCTGCTGGTTTTTACAATACTTTTGGAGGTATTACTGGCGATGAAGGATCAAGAAATGTATTTGTTGGAAGGTCATCAGGATTGTCGAATACGAAAGGTTATTTTAATACTTCAGTGGGTTATAAATCGCTTTACTCGAATACTACGGGAACCTACAATACCGCTTTAGGTTATTTGGCTTTCGAAGGGGGTGCAGAATTTACTAACTCAACCGCCTTAGGCAATGGAGCTACAATAGGAGAGAGCAATCAGGTAAGGATTGGAAATTCCTCGGTAACATCTGCTTGGGTTCAGGTTGCTTGGTCTGTAGGCTCCGATGAGAGGATAAAGGAAAATGTAAACGAGAATGTTCCTGGACTCGATTTTATCAAGTTATTACGACCTGTAACTTTTAACTATAACATTTCCAAACAGAATGAAATTCAAGGAGCAACCAACAATTTTGAATGCGATTCGAAATACGATATTGAGAAAATCCTTTATTCCGGGTTTATTGCTCAAGAAGTCGAAAAAGCTGCCGAAAGCATTGGATATAACTTCAGTGGGATCGATAAATCGGGTACTCTAATGGGATTAAAGTATTCCAGTTTTACAATTCCGCTTGTAAAAGCTGTGCAGGAGTTGAATGAGAAGAATGAGCAGCAACAGAAAATAATAGAGATTCAGCATATGGAAATTGAATCCCTCAAATCCGAAATCGAAGCCATTAAAGCCATTATCGGCAAATAGATTAAAACACCTGTATTATCAACGGCTACCCACGGGTTGCCGTTTTTTTTTGTAAAAAAATGCCCAATTTTTTTCAATGGTATTGATTTAAATTGTAATTTGCTCTATACGAATGAATTCTTAAACTTGTAATTTTTCGTCACCTAAACCCTAAACCTTTACACTGAGCCCCGCCCCGAAGCATCGGGGCTTCGGGGGCCGAAATGCTAAACCCTAAACTCGCAACCCTAAACTCGCAACCCGTAACCTTAGTACTCACCCAATCATTAAATCCACCATGAAAAAACTACTCACTTCAATTTTAGGCATAACCCTCTACCTGGCATCCTTTGCCCAAGCCCCCCAGGGCTTCAACTATCAAGCGGTTATCCGCAACTCAGCGGGCGAGATCATCGCCAGCACAGAGGTCGATATCACCATCAACATCCGTCAGGGAACCGCTAACGGCACGGTGATCTGCACCGAGACCTTCACCACCGAAACCAACGAGTTTGGCCTGGTAAACCTGGCGGTGGGATCGGTCAACCCTACCGATTTCGCTGCCATTGGCTGGGCCGAAGGACCCTACTTCGTAGAGGTTCAGCTCAACGGAAGCACCATGGGGGTCACCCAGCTGCTCAGCGTGCCCTATGCGCTCCATGCACAGAGTGCCCTTGAGTTCGTTGGGAATCCCAGCGGAGGAGAGGACGATCCCATCTTCGTGGTGCGCAACAGCGCTGGTCAAATCGTCTTTGCCGTGTACGAAAACGGGATACGCATGTACGTGGAGGATGACGTATTGCCCGAAGGTAAGGGCAATAAGGGAGGCTTCGCCATCGGCGGCTTAACCGGCATGAAGGAGGGCGAGACGGAGTACTTTCGGGTAACCCCCGACAGCGTTCGTATCTACCTGAGAGAGCCAGCAGATAAGGGTAACAAGGGAGGCTTTGCCGTTGGTGGGCTCACCGGTCTAAAGGATACCCCCTACGATCTGATGTTTATCAACCCCGACATGGCCCGCATCTACATCGACACCTCTGGCACCAGGGGCAACAAGAGCGGCTTCGCCGTTGGAGGGCTTACGGGATTTAAGCAATCCGCTGAGGAGTACCTAAGGGTAACCCGCGACAGCACCCGTGTTTACGTTGACACCGAAAGCGGTAAGAGCAATAAAGGGGGTTTTGCCATAGGAGGACTTACAGGACTAAAGACCGAATCTCAAAACTTTCTTTTCCTTACCCCAGAGAACTACTTCATTGGGCACAACAGTGGCAGCTCAATAACAACGGGTTTATACAACTCGGCTTTGGGCTACGAGAGCGGTATGAACATCAGCTCAGGCGAAAGCAACTCATTCGTGGGGTATCAGAGCGGATACAACAACCAGAGCGGGTCAGGGAACCTCTTCCTGGGCTATCAAACCGGATACAGCAACGTGGATGGCAACTACAACACATTTCTGGGATATCTTGCAGGAAACTCCAACACCATTGGTACTTTCAACTCCTTTCTGGGGAGTTTCTCTGGATTTAGCAATACGGTTGGATCAAACAATACATTTGTGGGCGACTCTACCGGGTTCCACAACATCGATGGTAGTGAAAACACCTTTCTTGGAACAGGAACAGGATTAAACAACTTCGATGGACAATCAAATGTTTTTGTGGGCAATAGAAGCGGAACAAAAAATGAATCGGGATCAAACAATATTTTCATTGGTACCAAGGCTGGGTTTAACCATTTAAATGGTCAGGAAAATATTTACATTGGGAATAACAGTGGGTTCAACTCTGATAGCCCTTGGGGCAATGTTTTCATTGGTTACGAAACGGGGAAAAATACAACAACTGGTGGTGCCAATGTTTTTATTGGGGGTATGGCTGGATACACTAACACAACAGGATTCTCCAATACCTTTATTGGTATTGAGGCAGGGTATATGTTCGATGGCGACTATGGCAATACATTTATTGGTGATCATTCGGGTTATAAAGCGATTAAAAGTCATAGGAATGTTGTTTTGGGTGCTTATGCTGGGTATAATCTTAGTGAATCAGAAGAGGAAAGTAATTCAAATGTATATATTGGAAACTTAGTTAGTTACAATAGTCATGCTGGCTATAATAATGTTTTTATTGGATTTGAATCAGGTTTTAGCAATGTCCTATCTTCTGAAAATGTTTTTCTTGGTTATCAAAGCGGTAGAGGTATTGAAACTGGAACTTCTAATGTATTTATAGGAAATACCGCTGGTATTAATAATACCACAGGTAGCGATAACGTGTATCTTGGGTTTAGGAGTGGTTATTATAATGAAACCGGGAGAGAGAATGTGTTTTTAGGTTGGCTTGCAGGGGAGGATTGTACTTCAGGATACAACACATTTCTTGGTTCAGGAACTGCAGCTAACCTTGTAACCGGAGAAATGAATGTTATTGTGGGATTGAAAGCAGGGTCAACCACTACAACTGGTACAGGAAACACAATTATGGGCGCCTGGGCTGCTGCAGATAGCGAAATTGGGTCAGATAACGTTATTATTGGTGCGGTTGCAGGAAGAAAAGCCGAGGGGTACGAAAACGTACTAATTGGCCGTGGTGCCGGTTATAATAATACTGGCAACAAAAATATTTTTATAGGCAACGAAGCTGGTGCTAACGAATTATCATCAAACAAGCTATATATTGATAACACAAATGCAGACTCTACCTGGGCGCTTATTTATGGTGATTTTGAACACAGAACACTTAGGCTAAACTCAAAGTTAGGTATCGATGGTAATCCTGATGTTGACTATTGTGTTACCATCAATGGGCATCCCTATGGTGCTTCATCAAGATTAAAACTTGTAGGGGGTGACGATGGATATAACTACGCTACCATAGCTCTTGCCGTAAATGATCTTGCAAATGAAAAACTTTGGCAAATTAACCACAGTTCCGATGATAACAAGTTCAAACTGGTTAATTTGGATGATGATGGCTGGCACGTAAACCTTGAATTAGATACAACGGGTTCTTTATTGCTGGGTAGAGGCGGAATCAATGCAAACGGAAATATTAACCCACAAAACGACAATACACATTCCTTGGGTACATCCGATAAACGCTGGAGTGTGGTTTATGCTCAAGGTGGAGTAATTACAACTTCGGACCAAAGACTAAAAACCAACATTTCAACCCTTACATATGGGTTAAACCATATCATGATGCTAAACCCGGTCATTTTTAGCTGGTTAAATAGTAACTCTAACTCTCGTAAAATTGGCCTCATAGCACAGGAGGTTGATGAGGTTATTAGCGAGGTGGTTAGCAAAGGACAAGACGAATCGGAAACTATGGGAATTAACTACTCCGATCTCGTCCCAGTTCTTATTAAGGGTATGCAGGAGCAGCAAGAGATAATTGAGCGACAGCAAGGTGAAATAGAAATGCTAAAAAGTAGCAACCGTGAACTCCAATCCCTTAAAACCGAACTCGAAACCATCAAGGCTTTACTTATCAAGTAGGTATAAATCCCCAAGTTCGACGGAGGTTCTACCTCCGCCGGGCTTATTTTTGTAGGCTATGCCTATCATAGAAATGCATTTGGCTTAATAAGCCCAAGCGCCCAAACCACTTTTTGTTCATCGGCTACCCAAGGGTGGCCGTTTTTTTCGTCAAAAAATGCCCGATTTTTTTCAATGATATTGATTTAAATTGTAATTTTCCCTAAACGAATCAATTCTTCGGTTTGTATTTTTTTTGGCACCTAAACTTTGTCACTCCCAACTTTAGGCACTTTATGAACTCACCCAATCAATCATTAGTCACCCTGAGCTTGTCAAAGGGCAATCATCCAATCCCCCGTCCCGAAGCGTCGGGACGTCGGGGCAATCACCCAATCATTAAATCCACCATGAAAAAACTACTCACTTCAATTTTAGGCATAGCCCTGTACCTGGCATCCTTTGCCCAAGCCCCTCAGGGCTTCAACTACCAGGCGGTTATCCGTGATACGGAGGGTCAACCCCTTTCGGAGCAACAGGTGTCCATCCGCCTTACCCTGCAGGACGAGGCAGGGGAAACCATTCACTACGCCGAGACGCACGTTCTCACCACCAGTCCTCAGGGCGTTGTGAGCCTTGTGGTGGGCAGCGGTACCCCAGTTGAAAAAACCTTCGCCGACGTGCCATGGGAGGAGGGAGATGTTTACCTAATGGTAGAGGTTGATCCTACTGGAGGCAAAGCCTACTCACTGCTTGGGGTCACCCAGCTGCTCAGCGTACCCTACGCATTACACGCCTTCAGGGCAGAGGACTTGACCGGTGAACTGAACGAAACCGATCCGGTATTCACCGCTTGGGATAAATCCACGGGCATTGAAATCACGGAAAGCCAAATATCCGATTTGCAGGACTACCTCACCGGGGAAACCGATCCCTTGCTTACCGCCAGCTTCGATTTTACGGATGCCGTTGAGGGTGACCTGCTGCGGCACGATGGCGAAAAATGGGTAAGCGTAACGCCCGATTTCCTGACTACCCTATGGCAGGATGGCGACAACCAGGTAATCACCGAGGTCAAGGTGGGTATTGGCACCGACACTCCCACCGAAATGCTTGACGTGGACGGTAACATCCGGGCCAGAGGGCGATTTATGGGAGAGGGCATGGAAGTAGATCCCCCCGAATCCCTCCCCGAGGAGCCCATTTTCGTGGTTCGTAACAGCTTGGGTCAAATTGTTATGGCCGTTTACGAGAAAGGTGTTCGCATGTACGTAGAGGACGACTTTGTGCCCGGTGGCAAGGGCAACAAGAGTGGTTTTGCCATAGGCGGTCTAACGGGGTTCAAGCAGAACGACACGGAGTACTTCAGGGTAACGCCCGACAGCGTGAGGATATTCCTTCGCGAACCCACCCAAAAGGGCAACAAGGGAGGCTTCGCCATTGGCGGCCTCACAGGTTTAAAAGCCGATACAGTGCCTCTGATGTTCTTGGCCCCCGACAGCACCCGCTTCTACATCGACACCGAATCTTCGGGCAAGGGCAACAAGAGCGGATTCGCCATTGGCGGTCTCACTGGGTTTAAATCTGGTGCTCCCGTTAACTTCTTCAACGTATCGGCCGACACCACTGCGACCATCGATCCCAGCGAGGCGCGTATTCTCTGGTATCCGACCAAGAACGCCTTTATGGCGGGCCAGGTGATCATAGAGGATCCCGACAGTGTGGGGACCAACTCCACAGCCACAGGGTACGAATCGAAGGCTGTTGGAGGCTGGAGCCAGGCGATGGGATATAAAGCGATATCACGGGGGAATTATTCAACTGCAATTGGTAAAAATGCTGTAGCAAATAACGAAAACTCCTTTTCTTTCGGCGATGGGGCAAAAGCACTTAATGAAGATGCCTACGCATTTGGAGCATTTACTGAGGCAAGGGGAGTTGGTAGTTTTGCATTCGGTTACGTGGGTCGGGATACACTTGGTCCTACTGGAAATATTACGATGGCCAATGGTGATTATTCCTTCGCATTCGGTTTGGGATCAAGGTCAGTAGGTGAGTCGTCATTTGCTATGGGTGCCGAAGTATTTGCAGAAGCTCCTTTCTCTTTCGCCTTTGGATACAAATCAAAAGCCCTAGGATGGTACTCAGAATCTCATGGTTCTAACTCTATCGCAACCGGTAACTATTCCTATGCAAACGGTTTCTTTGCAAAAGCAGAGAATCAGTACTCCTTTGCAATTGGAACCGTTGCCGAAGCAAAGGCAAATTACGCCACAGCCCTTGGTCCATTTGCTCGTGCCTACGGCGAAAGAGCTTTAGCGCTAGGCCATTCTGTAAATGCAACGGGGAGCTATAGTACTGCAATTGGCCATCAAAACACAGCAGAAGGAAGTTGGAGTACTTCTATTGGACGATACTCCCATGCAAAGGGAGAGAACTCATTTGCAATTGGATACTCTGCAAAAACAGGAGTGGCTGGGAATAAAGCAATTTCCATTGGTCCTTACGCCGAAGCGAACGGAATATCGTCCATATCGCTGGGAATATCCTCTAATGCTTCGGGTGCTTACTCTGTAGCCATTGGTTCCACATCAAGAGCTAATTCGTACTGCGCTACTGCTATTGGCGATCACGCCGATGCCTACAATCGTGGTTCTGTTGCCATAGGGTCTGGGGTTCAGGCGTACGGGCGTTACTCTGCCGTAATCGGAATGAATGCATATGCACACGCACATACCAGCTTTGTTTTTGGAAGCTATAATGAAGAGAATATTGCATACGATAGCACAGCATGGGTTCTAACCGATCCTCTTTTTATTCTTGCCAATGGTACAGGTTACGGAAGCAGAAGTAATGCATTAACGGTACTTAAGAATGGCAATATGGGTATTGGCATCACCACCCCAACTGAAAAGTTACAGGTGAACGGTAACGCCACTGTTACCGGAACGGTTACAGCTTCCGAATTTATCGGTGACTTTAGTGGTGATCTGGAGGGAAACGTTACCGGAAATTTTACAGGAGCCGTTAATGAGTTGACCATGGGAAAAATCAATCTAACATCAAGTGGAATAATTGCCTCAATTTATGATGGCAAATTTAAATTAAGATGGGATCATACAACTCAAACCATATACTTGGAAAATGTATCGGGTGGAGAATTTTGTCACATCTGGTGGCAAAACCAAAAAGGGGCATCTTCATCAGGCGATAGTTTTGTAACCGATGATCCAGAACTATTAGTCGATAAGAATATTGTAGATGGCTATGGGTACCAAATCCATTTTGGCGATGCACAGGGCGGTACCTCCTATTGCTCAGTTTGGGTTCAGTATTCTTCAACAAACCAAAGGCTTATGGGTCATTACACAAAATTTTAACAACTTTTGTTTCTCACTCACGGGGTGACTCCTCCTCTGAGCCAACAATTCACTCCGTGAGTGAGAAAAACTCCCCCAATAATTTGCTTTGTATTAAAAAATATTTGTAATTTTCTATTGGTTTTCCACAAATACCCCCCCGTCCGACCGCCAAAAACGGCCCCTCGGGTAAATTTATTTGGTTTTGCATCTTTAGTATTAACCTAAAGCCGTTAGCCATGAAACGTTTACCCTTTTTCTGCTACACAAAACTTTGCCTTTTGGCAATTTTTCTATCCATTTCCGGAATGATCCGTGGCCAAGGAGTTGTGATCACGGAGACAACAGGGGTTTCAACCCCCCATGCCTCATCCATTCTGGACGTGAGAGCCACCGATAAGGGGATGCTCATACCCCGACTCACGACCGTTCAGAGACAGGCCATCGCATCGCCAGCCAACGGCTTGCTGGTGTACGACACCGACGAGAACAGCTTCTTCTACTACGATGCCACAAAGGGTGGCTGGGTGGGTGTGGTCAACTACAACCCCCAACCGGCCGAGGATGAACCCATCTTTGTGGTGCGCAACAGCGAGGATAAGATCGTATTCGCGGTGTACGAGAAGGGGGTTCGCATGTACGTGGAGGACGATGCCAAGGAGTCCAAAGGCAATAAGAGTGGCTTTGCCATAGGTGGGCTAACGGGGTTCAAGGATAACGAGACGGAGTACTTCCGTGTGACACCCGATAGTGTGCGTATCTACCTTCGCGAACCCACAGAAAAAGGCAATAAAGGCGGATTTGCCATCGGCGGACTCACGGGGTTCAAGGCCGACACTGTGGCGCTGATGTTTGTGGCGCACGACAGCACCCGCTTCTACATCGATACCGAGCCAGTCGCTGGAGGGGGCAAGGGCAACAAGGGTGGCTTCGCCATAGGGGGGCTGACCGGCTTCAAGAACCTGCCCGAGGAGTATCTGAGGGTTACCCGCGACAGTACCCGGGTTTCCTTCAGCACGGAGGTGTTGCCCGATAAGGGCAACAAGAGTGGTTTCGCCATCGGTGGACTAACGGGTTTTAAGGGAGAGGAATTGCCAAGTTTCTTCAACGTTTCAGCCGACACCACAAGGGTAATCAACCCCAGCGAAGCCCGAATACTTTGGTACCCATCGAAAAATGCCTTTATGACCGGTCAGGTGCTGATCGAAAAGCCCGACAGCGTAGGTATGAACTCCTTCTCATCGGGATTTGAATCGAAGGCCATTGGAAACTACTCGCAGGCATTGGGCTACGAGGCCATTGCAAGGGGACACTACTCCACAGCCATTGGAAAGAACGCTCTGGCCCATGAGGATAACTCCTTTGCATTTGGCGACTCGGCTATAGCCAAAGGGATTGGATCTTATGCAATTGGCTCGGTGGGTCGTTTGCCAGGAGGGGCATCCACTGGTATCCCCACAACCGCTTTAGGAGAGCATAGCGTATCCATTGGTATGGGTGCATACACAAGTAAAATTGGAGCAATAGCCTTTGGAAACGAATCAGAGGCAACAGGGTTATTCTCATCAGCATTGGGTTATAAAACGCAGGCTACAGGCGATTACTCCACCGCAATGGGATACGAATCGCAGGCTAACGGAAATTATTCTCTCTCTTCAGGATATAGAACAAAAGCCGATGGGTTATATGCCATTGCGTTAGGGTATAACTCTTGGGCTGTCGGTGAATATGCCTTAGCATTGGGGGCAAATTCTACCGCTGGAAGATGGAGCGTAGCCCTGGGTGAGAGTTCTCAGGCAATAGGCGATTGGTCAACTGCAATGGGGTCTACCAATACCGCATCAGGGGATTTCTCCACAGCAATGGGAACGCTAACCATTGCAAGTGGTGAAGGATCATTGGCGGGTGGATTTCAATCAGGAGCTACAGGCGATTTTTCTACGGCATTTGGACATACATCCATTGCCAGCGGTTCCTATAGTTTTGCAATAGGATCGCAAGCCAAAGCTACTAATTACTTTTCTTTCGCATTTGGTGACGAAGTTGAAGCTAATGGACAGTCATCGTATGCCTTTGGCGGGGGAATTAAGGTTAACGGTAATTATTCATATGCCATTGCATTGAGCGATCAGTTCAGCACAACTGTTACCCAAGCCAACACCATGGCCATAATGGGAGGAAAAGTGGGAATAGGAACAGTTGCTCCGAGTGAATTACTAGAGCTGGGTGGTACAAATTCAAAATTATCGCTTAATAGCAGCACATCGAACACCATACTGTTTAATAACCAAGGGGTTGCTGTACCAACAGTAACTACAAGAAGCGCTGGAACAAAACTTGTTCTTTATCCCAACATTACTTCCAGCGCTGTTGATTATGCACTGGGAATATCAAGCAATACACTATGGTATTCAATTCCGCAGGCAACAAGCACGTTTTCGCATATATTTTATGCAGGAACCTCGGAGATAATGAGAATTAGAGGTGATGGCAATGTGGGGATTGGAGCTTCAAGTCCTGCATTGAAGTTACACATAAAGCAAAATGTTGCTGATGCAGCGTTTCGTATTGAGGATTATCTTTCAACTCATACATGGGATTTGGGCATTGCCAGTAGTACAGATAATCTAAACTTTATATTTGATGGTGTAATTAAAGCCCAAATTGTAGACTCGAATGGGAATTATTATCAACCCTCTGATAAGAGTTTAAAAAAGAATGTAGAAAATATAGGTTATATTCTAGATAAGATTATAATGCTTAAACCTTCAATGTTCCATTTTAATGAGGAAGAAAATGATCAGCCCAAATCACTAGGCTTTATTGCACAGGAGGTTGAACTTGTTTTTCCCGAACTTGTCAAGGAGTTTGAAAGCAGGAATGTAAAATATAAATCTTTGTCGTATGATGACTTTGCCATTTTATCAATTCAAGCCATAATTGATCTTAACAACAAACTTGAAGATACTGTAAAACAGCAAAACGAAACAATTAATTCTTATAGGAAGGAAATTGAGAAACTCAAGGCTGAAATGGAAGTCATTAAAGCAATGATAGTGAAATAATTATAAAATCAATTGATTTTTAAACGGCTACTCTCGGGCAGCCGTTTTTTATTATAACAACATTTTTTTGGAAAATTTATGCAAAAAAATTCTCCTCTATAAATCTCTGTTTGGCCGAGGCTCTTGCCTCTGTCGTAACTATTTTGTTAGGCACCTGCCTGATTGCCTGCAAACAGATC
>CAZDXY010000061.1:0-22622 GCA_964509385.1 uncultured Rikenellaceae bacterium | reverse complement strand
TTTACAATTCTGCCATCGGGAAGATGAACCATTCCTTGGTCACCTATAGTTTTAGATGAAACTATCTCATAACGATAGCCTAACATTTCGCAGTATTTAGCTGCAGGGTTCACTAGACCTTTTTGTGAAAAAGCCGCAAAAACAATAAACAAAGAAAGCATTGCGGTTAACAAAGAAAATTTTTTCATAGTACAAAAGATTTTAGTTTTGGTTTTTAAAATTTTGCAAAAGTTAATTATTCAAAGCTATGTTAAAATGCAAAATCGACAGACAGCAATTAACTCCATTCAAACAACCATTTCCTTCGAATTTTTTAAAACATGATTTTGGTATATAAAATCGCAAATACTTTTATAAAAATTATATATATTGCTCAGAATTTTTTAAAAGTTAACCGCTTCAAAATATCCGAATATTAATGAAGTTATGTTGTGCCATAGTTGATGATGAGCCCTTATCTATTGAAATTTTACAAGGGTTACTTAATCGGATTCCAACCATCGAAGTAGTTGCTACTTTTAACGATGCTTTATCGGTATTGGATAAACTTTCGGAGTTGGATGTTGATTTCTTGTTTCTCGATATTGAAATGCCCAACTTATCAGGAATCGATTTTTTAAAGAGCCTCCCCCACCCTCCTTTAACCATTATTACTTCAGCCAATAAGAATTATGCCCTGGATGGTTTTGAACTTAATGTTGTTGACTATCTTCTGAAACCGTTAACTTTTGAAAGGGTTTTAAAATCAATTAACAAAGTGATAGAATTAAAGTCTATCAAGCCTCATCATCCAAGTGCTATTCCTGATGATTATATCTATCTCAAAGAGAATAAGAAAATGGTTAGGGTTAGAATTTCTGATATTAAATACATAGAAAGTATAAAAGATTATGTTAAGGTGGTTACCCAAGGTAAAACAGTGGTTACTAAACAGAATATCAGCCATTTTGAAGAAACTTTAGATTCGGAAAATTTTATCCGCATTCATCGATCCTTTATTGTTGGGGTAAAACACATCGATGCTTACAGCTGTTCTTCTGTTGAGATTGGAACTCTAGAAATACCTATTGGAAGACTTTATAAAGATCATACATTAAAACGAATAGGCGATATAATAGATGCCGAATAATTTGAGTTTACTATGATTGTTTTTCGAAGAATATATTTGATTCTATACATTACTTCTTTTCTTTTTCTCCTTTTTCATACCCACAGCTTTGCCCAAGAAAGGGGATTAATGCTGTCGAAGTATTACTCAACAAAAGACTATGATGCCAGTACACAAAATTGGGCTATAGCCCAAGATAATAGGGGTGTCCTTTACTTTGGTAATGCCAGTGGAATCCTAGAATTTGATGGAGAATCATGGAGACAGATAAAGGTATCCAACAAGTCTACTGTTCGCAGTTTAGCCTTTGATAGCAATGACATTTTGTATGTAGGGGCTTTTAACGAATTGGGCTATCTACTTCCAGACCATACCGGAAATCTTAAATACCATAGTCTGACCCCTTTAATTGCTCAACAGTGTTCTGATTTTGGTGAAATTTGGGATATTAATTGTTTTTCGGACACAGTGTTCTTTCTTACTGACAACTACATATTTAGATATCAAAATGGACAATTCAATTACTGGAAGAATGATAATGAAAGATTTTATTTAAGTCATAAAGTAAATAATAATTACTTAGTCCAAGAGATAGGTAAAGGGTTGTTGAAATTTTCAAATGATTCTTTTCATCTTATTGAGAAAGGTGAATTCTTCTCAAATATTCGAATTCATACTATTTTACCTATAGATAGTGAACTTCTCATTTGCACACGGAATGATGGGTTGTTTTTATATAACAATACTAATGGTGGTTCCATAAAATCCTTTTCACAAATCTCCCCAAAAACCAAAAGACTAAATGATTACTTCATAAGGAATTCCTTTTATCATGGGGTTGAACTCTCTGATAACCTACTAGCCTTTAGCTCTATTATAGGAGACATATTAGTACTGGATAGAAATTGGAATATTGTTGATATCATAAATGAAGGTTCAATTGGTATTAAGAGCACTACCCTTTACACTCACTATCAGAAGAACCATTCGCTGTGGTTGGCTCTTGCCAACGGAATAAGTCAGGTTGAAGTGATGTCGCCCTATAGGTATTGGAATGAAGAGTTAGGGCTGAGTGGTGTAATTACCGATGTGGCAAGAGTAAGAAATATCCTTTACGTATCTACTGGAACTGGCATATTCTACTCCAAACCAACAGATTGCGACGAATTTTCTCTTACCTCTTTTCAACCTATCGAAGGAACCTTTGAACAAGCTTGGGGCTTCCTATATTTTAAGCCATCAAGTTCGGTTCAGAATTTTAACCAGAATGGTATAGCTAGTAATCTGGGTTACGATTTAAACGACCAAACATTGCTATTAGCAGCTACTAGCAGAGGTGTTTTTCAGATTAATGAAAGTAAATCATTTAATGTTGCTAATTATAATGCTGTTTACACAATCTTCCAAAGTAAAAATGATCCCACCAAATTACTAGTTGGACTTAATAAAGGTATTGCATTGCTATCCTATAATAATGGCAAATGGATTGACTATGGATTACAGTATGGTATTGATGCCAATATCCGAAGTATTAACGAGGATACTGATGGAAACATTTGGTTAAGTGCAAGCTATAAAGGGCTATACAGAATTAAAAACCCATTTACCAGAATCGTTGACTCAATTAAAGTTGAACTTTTCGACACTACACATGGATTGGAGTCGATCAATTCTATTCGTATTTTCGAGGAAAAAGACGAATTAATTTTCAGAAGTGAAAATAAACTTTTCACTTTTTGTCAAGCTAGTAATAAGTTTAAAACTTTTATACGATCCTCAATCTCCGATACTTCTTCCACCATTAGTTCACAATACATGGATACTCTTTCATGGCGTAGAGTTAGAGGAGATATCATTTCAAACATCTTTGTTACCTATCGTAACGATTCGATTGTATGGTTTGGTACCAATGCAGGAACCTTAAAGCATATGGGAGGCACAACCAGAAACTATTTTGACCTACCTCCCACTTTGATTAGAAGAGTAATTTCAGAAGACTCAATTTTATTCAATGGCACTAATTATATAAAGGTTTTTGATGAGAATGGCTTGGAAAAATACTATGTTTCTTCAAAACCTGCTGTTGATATAGGTACAGCATTAAAGTATAAAAGTAATTCTCTCACATTTTACTTCTCATTCCCTTTCTTCGAAAGTGATAAAAAGAACCTCTACAGCTATTTCCTCGAAGGATACGATCATGGATGGTCTGAATGGAATCCCGAAACAAAGAAAGAGTATACAAACCTTCGTGAGGGTAATTATATTTTTAGGGTAAAATCCAAAAACTTGTATGGAATAGAAAGTATCCCCGCTGAATACCACTTCACCATTTTACCTCCTTGGTATAGAACATTTTTAGCTTTTTTCGGATACTTGACATTATTTATTGTTGTTATAATCCTTGTGGTAAAACTCTATACATACAGACTCATAAGAGAAAAAGACAAGCTTGAGGGTATTGTCAAAGAGCGAACTCAAGAAATATTAATGCAAAAAGAGGAAATACTTGTTCAAGCAGAACACCTAAGAGAAACTTACGATTGGATGAGGGCAAAGAATATTGAGCTTGAATACCAGAAAAAGGCTTTCGAGAAGAAAAAGGATCAGCTTGAGGTTAGCAATGCAACAAAAAACAAGTTCTTCCGCATAATTGCACACGATCTACGAAATCCAATCAGCACACTGGTTGGTTCAACTGGGTATATATTAACTGATATCGAAAAATTCGATAAGGAAAAGATGAAACGCATTATCGAAGATCTCAATAAGCTTTCTCTTACCACCTATAGCCTCCTCGAAAACTTACTGGATTGGTCTACAAGCCAAATGGGTGAAATTAAGTTTGATCCCAAGCCCGTTGAGCTAATCAGCGTGGTGAGAGAAAACATTGAACTTGTTAGGAGTAATATTGATTCCAAAAATATACAAATTGAGATATCTATACCAGAAGGTCTTAGCGTTTTTGCCGATGAGAATATGGTTCTCAATATCGTGAGAAATCTTATTACAAATGCTGTTAAGTTTACCCCTGATAATGGCTTAATTAGAATATTCTCAGAGGTTAAGGATGAACGCTGCTCTCTGAATATCTCAGATAACGGAGTTGGTATCAGCAAAGAAAATTTAGAAAACCTATTCCGAATCGATAAGCATGTTTCAACTCCGGGAACTCAAAACGAAAAGGGTTCTGGCCTTGGTTTAATCCTCTGCAAAGAGTTTGTTGAGCGGAACGGTGGAACAATATCAGTGACAAGCGAGCTAGAAAAAGGGAGTACTTTTACCATCAACTTTAAACTTGCATAATTAGTTGCTTGAAAAGAGAATCTTAACACATAGAAACTGTTTAAATTTTGTTGAATAATTATTTCAAGTACAGTTAAGTCACAAAAAGATTTAAACAGTTTCATAATTTCCCCATAAATCAATTCCAAAGGAAAGGGGCACAATAATCTCATACAAACAATGAATTCTGGTATCTTTCCATAATTTTCTGATATTAAACATAGAATTCCTTTTTAACAAATATGCATATAAAAGTATATCTTTGTTTTTTGGCGGGTCGATGGAAACGAACCGCTATATTATTTTAATACCCTAAAAAAATGAAAAACATAGATCTATCACCCTATGGAATTGGCAAAGCCAAAGAAATAATCTATAATCCCAGCTACGATCTGCTTTATGAGCACGAAACAGAACCCACCCTTGAAGGTTTTGAAAGAGGATTTGTAACTTCGCTGGGAGCTGTGAATGTGGATACAGGTATTTTTACCGGGCGTTCTCCAAAGGATAAGTATATCGTCAAAGAGCCTTCGTCCGAGAAGAATGTTTGGTGGGCACAGCCAGACAAAAAAAGTTCTGACAACAAACCCATAAGCCCCGAAGTATGGAAACATCTTAAGAAGATAAGTGGTGAACAGTTAACCAGGAAAAGGCTTTATGTGGTTGATTCATACTGCGGGGCCAATGATGATACGCGCCTAAGCGTTCGTTTCATCGTTGAGGTTGCATGGCAGGCTCACTTTGTCAAGAACATGTTTATCCGTCCAACCGAAAAGGAACTTGATACCTTTAAACCTGACTTTGTGGTAATGGTTGCCTCTAAAACCTATAACCCAAAATGGAAAGAGCAAGGTCTAAATAGCGATGTTTACGTAGCTTTCCACTTAGGCGAACGTATGGCGGTTATTGGTGGCAGCTGGTATGGTGGCGAAATGAAAAAGGGCATATTCTCCATAATGAACTACTACCTACCATTAAAGGGTATTGCTGCCATGCACTGCAGTGCCAATGTTGGCAAAAAAGGTGATGTAGCCATATTCTTCGGTCTATCGGGTACTGGTAAAACAACTCTCTCCGCCGATCCAAACCGTGCACTTATCGGTGACGATGAGCATGGCTGGGACGATAACGGCATTTTCAACTTTGAAGGGGGTTGCTATGCCAAGTGTATTGATCTTGATCCTAAAAAAGAACCTGATATCTACGCCGCCATTCGGCGGGATGCACTCCTCGAAAACCTCGATGTGGACGAAAAGGGCAATATCGATTTCAGCTCAAAAAAGAAGACAGAAAATACAAGGGTTTCATACCCAATCTACCACATCAACAACATCGTAAAACCCGTTTCAAAGGCTGGGCATGCAAAGCATGTTATTTTTCTAACTGCCGATGCCTTTGGAGTGCTTCCCCCTGTTGCAAAGCTAACTCCCGATCAAACCCAGTACCATTTCCTAAGCGGTTTCACCGCTAAATTGGCAGGCACTGAACTGGGAGTAAAGGAGCCACAGCCCACATTCAGCAGCTGCTTCGGTCAAGCATTTCTGCTCCTCCACCCTACGGTATATGCCCGTGAACTGGTTAAAAAGATGGAACAGCATGGTTCCACTGCATTTCTTGTGAATACCGGGTGGATTGGAGGTCCATATGGTATTGGTAAACGAATAGATCTTCCTGCTACAAGGGCGATAATTAACTCCATTCTTGACGATAGCATTGATAATGCTGATTTTGAAGTAATGCCCATTTTTAACCTACAAATACCTAAGTCGCTCAATGGGGTTGATCCAAAGTTCCTAAATCCGCGAAACAGCTGGCCCAATCCCAATGATTGGGACATTGCCGCTAAGGATTTAGCCCAAAAGTTCATCAAAAACTTTGAGAACTTTACAGATAATGAAGCGGGTAAAAAGCTAATTTCTGCAGGGCCACAAATCTAATAATCGAAAATAGGTTGAAATAATAAAGGGGCTTGAAGCCCCTTCATTATTATTAATATATCATTTATTTCAATCCTCTTTGCCGTAACAGAGGATCAATTGATGGTGTCTTACCACGGAATTTGATGTACTGCTCCATGCCCTCGCCCATAGAATTATCTGCAAGGATATGCTTACGAAATTTTGCCGCTAACTCCTGATTGAACAGGTCACCGGTTTCTTTAAAAGCCTCAAATGCATCCGAATCGAGTTGACCTGCCCAAAGGTAAACGTAGTAACCAGCAGCATAGCCCCCACTAAATATGTGGCCAAAATTTGCTGTACGATAACGTGGAATGATTTCTGGGATAAGTCCAATACGATCCATGGATTTCTTCTCAAACTGGTTCACATCTGTTTTTTCTGTAATTTTTGATGTGTGCCAATCCATATCTAAAATTGATGCAGCCACATATTCAGTTGTTGCAAAACCTTGGTTAAACTTACTACTACGTTGCATCTTCTCTATAATCTCATCAGGTATAGGTTCGCCAGTTTCGTAATGCTTGGCATATACTTTTAGCACCTCAGGCTCACCTGCCCAATTCTCCATAACCTGCGATGGTAACTCAACAAAATCACGAGGAACACTTCTACTGGTGCGGCGATAACGGCCATCAGCAAAAAAGTTATGTAGAGCATGACCAAATTCATGGAAATAGGTTTCAGTCTCATCCCAACTCAGCATAGCAGGTTTATTACCTATTGGGCGAGAGAAGTTCATTACTATATTAACCACAGGAGTTATCTTTTCTCCATCCTTATATGTACCACTTCTGTAAGTTCCGCACCAGGCTCCACCCCTTTTACTTGCGCGTGGATGGGGATCAATAAATAAAACGGCCAGGTGAGAACCATCGTTATCAATGACCTCAAATGTCTCTACTTCTTCATAGTAAACAGGTATATCAGTACGCTTCTTAAATGTTAACCCGTAGAGTTTATTGGTAACGTAAAAAATTCCCTCACGGACATTATCAAGCGTTAGGTATGGTTTAATCTCCTCCTCATCCAAATCGTATTTCTCCTTGCGAACCTTCTCAGCATAGTACCACCAATCCCACGATTGCAATTTGAATTTACCTCCTTCTCTATTAATAATAGCCTGCATATCTGCCCTTTCCTCTTTGGCACGTGCAATTGCAGGTTTCCAAATTTCATTTAAAAAGTTGAAAACATTCTCGGGGGTTTCAGCCATTTGATCTACAGTGAAGAATTGTCCATAATTTTCGTAGCCTAAAATATTCGACATCTGCTGACGAAGCATCATCAACTCAAGAAACAGTTCTTTGTTATCGTTCTCATTCTCATTATCACCCCGCATAAAGTAAGCTGTATAGAGCTTTTCCCTAAGGTCTCTGCGTTCAGAGAATTGCAAAAATGGAATCCAACTGGGTTTTGAAAGGTTGAATACCCATTTCCCTTCCATGTCTTCTTTTGCAGCCATCTCGGCAGCTCCTGTAATAACATCTTGAGGTAATCCTGCCAAATCGGCCTCATCCTCTAATACCAGAAGAAAACCATTATTCTCTTTACGTAAGTTATCGTTGAGTGATAGGGACACCATCGACATTCGCTCAGAAATCTTCTTTAACTCCTCACGCTTCTCTTCCGGAAGTGCTGCCCCACCACGTTCAAAATCTTTATAAATCTTCTCAACAACCCTCATCTGCTCAATATCCAAATTAAAAGATTCGCGGTTATCGTATACCGATTTAATTTTGGCAAAAAGATCCTGATTAAGCCTAATCGAATTGTAATGAGCAGTAAGCATGGGTGTAGTAATACGGGCAATTGCATCAAGGCTATCGCTGGTATGCGCACCTCGCAATCCTCCAAAAACAGCACCTACCTTACTCAATAATTCTCCTGCCTGATCGTAAGCCACAATGGTATTCTCAAAGTTTGGCTCCTCTGTATTGTTAATAATGGCATCAATTTCAGCCTTGTGCTGAAGAATTCCCTCTTCATAGGCAGGTAGATAATGTCCTTCCGCAATAAGATGAAATGGTGGAGTGCTAAAAGGGGTATCCCATTCAACAAAGAAAGGATTTGGTTTTTCGGTTTGTGTACAACCTAGCATCATAATCGCTGCAATTAGAAAAAAAGGTAATTTTTTCATTGGAATTTGATTTTATTATTATTTGATTGTTAGATATATAATTGTCTACTTGTATCTAAAATTCCTCTATTTAGAATTAAATGTTAATAGAAAGTTTAATGTTGTGTTCAAAAATATGGCTGAAAAAATATTTTCTTACAAATGCTTCTTAATGGATTCGAGGGAAAGTATTACCAACTCGTTGGTAGCCGGTAATTCATAATAGGGTTCATACTTATGGTTACCAACAGAAGAAATGGCATCTTTAATGGCTAACCACACCGAAAAGGCAAGCATAAACGGGGGTTCGCCCACAGCTTTACTCTTGCGGATTACCGGAGGATTGGGTGCATGTTGCAGCAGTTCAACATTGAAGATTTCGGGTGTATCGCCAATGCCCGGTATTTTATAGGTATCGGGAGAATGATTTAGCAACGAACCATCCTTACCCCTTTTTACGGTTTCTGCAGTACACCAACCCATGCCCTGAATGAACGCTCCTGTAACCTGCCCAAGGTCGATATCATGGTTAATGGAATCGCCCACATCATGCACAATGTCTGCCCTCAGAACTTTACTTTTTCCGGTCAGAATGTCAACCTCAACCTCTGCAACTGCCATGCCGTAGGCAAAGTAATGGAATGGCGTGCCTTTGCCTTTCTCCTTGTTGAAACTGATGTCAGGGGTTTTGTAGAAGCCCGTTGCATGCAGGCTAATCTGTTCGAAATGGGCACGCTTGACCAGGTCAACAAAGCCAATCTTTTGATTGGGATTACTTGAATTGTGAGCAAATCCTTCACAAAAAACAATATCAGAATCGCTTTCATCACTAAACTTTTCCTTTAGCATTTTGGCCACACAGGGCTTAAGTCTCTCCTTCAGCTTATCAATGGCATTTTTAACTGCCATTCCATTAAGATCAGTTCCCGATGAGGCTGCAGTGGGCGATGTGTTGGGTACCTTAGAGGTGTTAGTGGCATTAACCTTAACCACCTCAACGGGAACTCCCAGTTCAAGGGCAGCAATCTGCCTGATCTTAGTGTGTAGCCCCTGCCCCATTTCGGTTCCCCCATGATTTACCAGTACAGTTCCATCCTTGTAAAGAAGTACCAAAGCTCCTGCCTGATTGAGAAACGATGTGGTAAAAGAAATTCCAAACTTAACAGGTGTTAGAGCAATCCCACGTTTTTTAAACTCGCTTTTACCATTGAACCTATCTATCTCTTTGCTCCTTTCATAGTAGTTACTTGATTTTATAATTTGATCCCAGATTGTGTAGAGCCTGTTATTTTGAATAATCTGTCCGTAAGGGGTCTCAATTCGGGTATTTGTACCATAAAAGTTTTTGTAGCGGATTTCGGCAGCATCCTTTTTCAGATACCTTGCAATCATGTCTACGGCATTTTCAATAATAGCTATGCCCTGTGGACCTCCAAAACCCCGAAAAGCGGTGTTTGAAGGAAGGTTGGTTTTCCATGTATGACCCGTTATCCGTGCATTTGGAATGTGGTAAGTATTCTCGGCATGAAACATTGCCCTCTCCAGTATCGCCATCGATAGATCAGTAGCCATACCAACATCGGTATTCATATCAACAACATAGGCTTCTATAATTCCCTCATCGTTAAAACCAATGGTGTATGTCGATTGGAAAGGATGTCGCTTACCAGTAATTTTCTGGTCGTCATCGCGGAAAAGTGATATTTTCACAGGCTTACGCGTTGCATCTGCGAGCAGAGCAGCCCATGCTGCCACATGGTTAGCCTGGCTCTCCTTGCCACCAAAGGCACCGCCCATACGCTTAACCTCACAAATGACCTTATTTGCAGGCAGTCCTAAAACCTCTGCCACAACCAGCTGCGTTTCGGTGGGATTTTGCGATGATGCATAGACAGTCATGTCGCGATCCTCACCCGGAACACAAACCGCTGCCTGTGTTTCGAGATACCAATGCTCCTGTGCTCCCGTTTTTAAAGTGCCAGATAGCACATGTTTGCATTTTTTTAATACCTCATCAACAGCACCAATCTCTATCCTTCGGGGGGGCTGCAATCTGTTCCCCTTTTCAATGGCCTGGTCGATGCTAAGAATTAGCTCAAGTACCTCGTAGTTCACCTTAATAAGTTTCTCAGCTTCAATGGCAATCTCATCAGTATCAGCAGCGATAAGAAACATGGCTTGTCCTATACAGTTTACTGTACCTTCAGCAAGGCATGGTTCATCATGAGCAATGAGGTTAAGCTGGTTATCACCAGGAATTCGCTTGTAATCGAGTATATCGTAAACGCCTTGTAATTTTAGAGCCTCTGTAAAATCGTAACTCATAATCCGGGCATGGGCATGAGGACTGTAAACCACCCGACCTGCAAGTGTTTTTTCCGAAGGAAACATGTCGCCAACGTATACGGCTTGTCCCGTAACATGCTGGATGGCACTTTCGTGATGTGATATCTTGCTCATACTATAATTCTTTTGTAAAAAACAAAGACAATACAAAATCTAATCAACCACCAACCTTAGCAAAATGTTCCCTGCAACCACCTGTCTATACTCTTTGCTGGCACGTGCATCCGATATTGGGGTAAAATCCTTGTTTATAAGATCTTTTGCACTTTCAACCACTTCTCTTGTCCATTCTTTACCTATTAGATATTCCTCCACATTTCTTGCACGCTTGATTACTTCAGCCATCCCACCATACGCCAGGATTATTTCTCTCACAATATTATCAGAATCAACACTTAACCTGACAGCTAAACTTACCGTTGAAATATCCAAATCGTGGCGATTTGAAACCTTTTCGGTTTTTATTACCTCATCCTTATCAATTTTTGGAATATAAATTCCCATTAAAAGCTCATCGGGGAAAAGGCAGTTCTTTCGGTATCCCACAATAAAATCCTCAGCATCAACCCATCGTCCACCGTTTTCCGATACAATCTCAAACTTTGCCTTCAGGGCAAACATTAGGGGGATTAAATCGCCTATGGGCGATGCGGTGCATAGGTTTCCGCCAAGTGTTGCCACATTCCTTATCTGATGCGATGCGAAAACGCCAAGCATGTGTTTTAGTTCAGGAAAAAACTTACTGAAAAACTTCTTTATCTCCTCAATGCTTGCCCCCGCACCAATGTAACAGCCTTCCACCTCGCTGCGAATTTCCTTCAACTCCGGAACTGCCGAAATATCAATAATAGTTGGTAAATACTCATGCTGCTTATTCTGTCTAATGGCAGTATCGGTAGTACCATTAACAATGTAAGCATCTGTTTTATCATCCTTAATGCTCAGGGCTTGCTTTAAATTTTTAGGAAGATAGTAGGTTTGTTTGCTATGTATAAACTCATGTATTTCTTCATCGGATTTTATCTCCTTTAGCATTTTAATGATTACCTGCTCATTTGCATCAAAATGGTCGGGTTGGCGAAGGGAGCTAAGTACTTTAGCTGCATTAATGATAGGTTGATAACCGGTACAACGGCAAAGATTGCCAGAAAGAGCATCAACAATATTATCCCTGTTTGCCTCTTTGCCTGACTTATAGAATGCAAACAACGACATCACAATACCCGGGGTGCAAAATCCGCATTGACTACCGTGCTCATCCACCATTGCCTTCTGTACAGGGTGAAGTATGATCTCGTTTCCTTCCCTTTGAGCAAGGTTCTCAACGGTGATTAGCTGTTTACCATGAATGGATGCAAGGGATAACATACATGAGTCCACCGCTTTATAATGAATTCTGGCATCATCCCCCAACTCTCCAAGTACAACTGTACAAGCACCACAATCGCCTTCGGCACAACCCTCCTTAGTTCCTCTATGCTCTGGAAGCATACGAAGATAGTTGAGGACTGTGGTTGAAGGACGAAAATCGGTTTTGGAAAAGTCAATCTCCACGATTTGGCTGTCCAGTACAAATTTCAATATGCTCTTGTTCATCATAAACTTTGCGTATTTTTCACATCAATGAGCTTTGCCACTATGCTTATGGCAATCTCGCGGGGAGTTTGTGCGTTGAATGGAATGCCTATGGGCATATCAACCCGACTTAACTCCTCCTCGCTAAGAATATTTTGCGAAAGTAACTGCTTGCGAGCCTCGGCAACCTTGCGCTTGCTGCCAATCATACCCACGTAGGCAAGGTTCTTCTTTGCCATTAATGCCATAATCTGCTCATCGAACTGATGGTTTGGGGTTGTCACCACAACAAAATCGCGGGGAGAAAACACAATCTCATCAATGGCTTTAAAAAAGTCGTTGGTAATGCATTGAGCGTAACCGCAGGGAAATTCATTGTAAATGCCCTCTCGATTATCAACATAAATCACTTTAAAATCCAAATCGGCAGCAAAACGACCTACCTCTCTCCCCACATGCCCTGCACCAAAGATATACAAGTTTAAATCCTTGTTAAACGGCTCAAAATAAATCTCCATGCTCCCACCGCATTGCATTTGCAAATCGATTTTGAGTTGGTACATCTTCTTTTGTGGTTTACCCATTTTAAGAATTTCCAATGCATCGGCAATGGCTTGATGTTCAATAGTACCGCCACCAATTGTCCCCGAAATTGATCCATCATCGAAAACAATCATTTTTGCCCCTTCCTTTCGGGGAGTTGAGCCTTTTACTTCGACAATTATACAAAGGGTAAATGCCTTACCCTGACTTTTTAGCTCGCTAAGCTCTAACAGAAAATCCTTCATCGTATTTTTAATTTATAACAAAATAATTACCCTTTGAAATAAAGCAAAAAAAGAAAAATTGCCAAAGCGTAACGCTTTGGCAATTTAGCAAAATCATGTATCAAATAATAACTATCGTCAAAAAAATCTACATAAACAGGTTCTTTGCAAACAGAAAAGTTACCTCAACCTATTGCCAAGCCTAATGCCAAAGTATATTGCACGGGGCTGGTTTGTACCATACATATAGCCTGGGTCACGATCAATACCCATATCAAAATCATTTTGATACGAGTTTAAAATATTTTTCACTCCACCAAAAACCTGAAGAGTTGCTCCGTTTACTCTAATATCATAGCCAATCCTTAAGCCCAAATCAAAGAAAGGATTGCTCTCTCGCAACTCTCCATCCTCAGGATTTTCAAGGGTATTCCCAAAATAGGGTACCAGCATCTTACCAGTGTATGTTCCGGTAGTGCTAAGGGCTAACTTTCTCGTTGGTCGCCAATCTGCTATTATAAAGCCATAGGAATTTGGAGTACGAACGAATTGCTGCTCATAAAACCCCTGCTCCTCCTCATACTGGCTCTGCTGAATGGTAAAACCCATACGGAACGATAAATCTGTTGAGGGGATAACTGTTAACTCCATGTTAATACCTTTTACTGTTGCTCCTTCTTCAGCATTTACCCTGGTATATTCAACTACACCATTCTCGTCCATTTCTCCATATTCATTGGCAAAGGGGTTTTGAAGCTTTGTTAAGAACCCCTCCGCAAGGAAATTAGTCATGGTTGCTCCAATTTGATGCTGAAAATCGATTGAGGTCATAAAGCTATGGCTAGTTTCCTGCTTCAAGCCTGGGGCATTACGGTTAATTATCTTTCTTGAACCTGAAGTGAGAATGTGTAGATCCTCATCGAAAATCTGGGGTGCTCTATAGCCTTTGGCATAACTTGCCCTTGCCTGAACATGCTGGCTTACATCGAACAATAAGGTTAACCTGGGACTTAAAACATTCCCCATGATTTCGTTTTCTGGGTTCTCCTCATCGAATATATGGTATCGATCGAAACGGACACCCACAGTGGTCTTGAACTTTCCTCTTTTGTAGTCTAACTGTGTAAAGGCACCGTTTATGCTTATGGTTTGATCGGCTACAATTGTATTGTCATACTGAATTGTATCAATAACTCCATTATCTACAACAAAATCGCGGTAACCCAACTTTTTATCCAGAAGTTTACCTCCCTGATTTTCGAGGCCGAATATTAGCCCTGCTCCATTAAACTGCATTTTATACTGGCTGCCAATATTATATGTAAGGTCATTTGTATGACCATAATCTCTAAGCGATTGATTGGCTCCATAGTATGAATCTCTGTCGACATGCTGGGCTGATACAAATACCGAAAGCAAATCGCTTTCGCGAAAAAACTGATCGTAGGTTAAAGCACCAGTGGTAATATTATGTTCAACAGCCTCTGCAATTCCCGATTCGTGAAGCGGATAATCGTGCTTATCGCCCCCTCTCCTATCCTCACGGATATTGAAGAAATCAGCAGTTAACTTGCTCCTATGACCAAACCTATGGAATGCTCTTGCACCCACGCTGGTATTGGAAATGGAGGCCAATTCGGAAAATCCATCGTTATTGGCATCGAAAGGCTGACGGTTACGCACAAAGCCAAAAACTGCAAGGCCCGTTTTTATATCGGAAGAAACAGCCGTAGCGCTAAATGTCATGCTGTTATCGGGAATTACTGAGGCATCATCAAAACCAATACCCATCAGCCCACCATTAAATCCCATCTCGTACGAATTGTTAATGGGATCCTTCAGGATAAGGTTTACTGTTCCGGCAATGGCATTGCTGCCATAGAGGGATGATCCACCACCTCGAATAACCTCTACCCTGTCAACCATATTTGAAGGGATAAGTTCAAGTCCATAAACACCAGCTAAACCGCTAAAAATAGGACGACTATTGATGAGTATCTGCGAGTAGGGTCCTTCCATGCCATTCATCCTTAGCTGGGTAAAACCGCAGTTCTGGCAGTTGTTCTCCATGCGAAGACCCGGACTAAAGTTTAAACCCTCACCAAGCACAATCGATTGTGTTACCGTAAACATTCTGGGGGTTATGGTATTCACCACCACCGATGATTCTCGCCTGCGCTGTTCATTCCTATCACCCGTTACAACCACCTCATCAAGGCCAATGGCATCCTCTTCCATGCTAAAATTCAACTCAAGGATTACTCCACGGACAATGGTAACCTCTTTTTCCACAGGCTTAAAGCCAACTGCTGTGGCTATAACTGTAAAAGTTCCTTCAGGTAGATTTATGATTTGGTAATGGCCAGTTTCATCGGTAGCCGTTCCAATAGTAGTGCCTTTTAATACTACATTAGCGAATGGAATATGCTTACCCCCATTAACAACATGACCTATAAGGTGAGCGTCGGTTTTTCTATGACCTTGTTTACCATGTTGATGACCCTTGCCATGTTGACCTTGTGACCCACCGCTTCCGTATTGCGCAAAAGCTACTACTGAAAGAAAATGAAACAAAAAAAAGAATAAGAAAAATGATTTCATACAAGATTGATTAATAATACTTTAAACATTTCGTGAATTATTTATGAAATGAAAAGTGATTTAAAGAAAATTGATAATTAAGCTAGAAAAGCAAGTAAAATCAACCTAAAAAAAGATGGGTGGGGCTTTATTAAGGACTGTTTGAGGGGTATTCTCAAGAAATGCAGACCGGTAATATACTTGCTCTAGTGGTTTTGCCTCAAATAAAAGAGAACTAAAAAACAAAAGCCCAACCGAAAAAAGCAATAGCAAGCTGTTTAAAAATAAAAATTCCTGCTGAGTATGCTTATGCGACTGTATTGGGTCTTGATTTTGACTGCTCTTGGAATAGGGATGGGCATGGGCAACTATATTGCCATCGGGCTGCTTATGAAAATGGTAAAAAGTAGCATTATTAATGGTAATCAAAGCAATAATGCCAATTAAAGCAATTGCTGTGATTTTTTTTATGGTTGAAACGGCTACCACTTTCATGTCTGCAAAGATAGCATTGCTGTTTGACTAACACAAGAACTGAAATATGACTTAAATCAACCAATACCGTTTAATCACTTTTTTAAAATTTCACCCACAATATCTATTGCAATTAATCAATTGTTGAAAAAATGAAAACCTAAGCACAGTTAAAAATTGTCATAGATTGTTAGTTTTGCATTTCTTTCTTTTTAATGTTTCAAAATATAAAACTACTATGATTGACACCTTACTAAATAAGCACATCGAAATAATAACTAGTGAACTTAACCTCACCTTTAAGCAGGTTTTAAACACAGCTAAACTTATTGGTGAAGGAGCCACTGTACCCTTTATTAGCCGCTATAGAAAGGAATTAACAGGAAGCCTCGATGAGGTAGAGATAACTGCAATTCGCGATCGTCTTTCCAAGTTGGAGGAACTATCAAAACGGAAGGAAACCGTTCTTACAACCATAGACGAACAGGGAAAACTAACCGATGAGCTGCGCAAACGCATTGAGGAATGTTACGATCCGGTGGAACTAGAAGATATCTACCTGCCCTATAAACCCAAGCGCCGGACCAGAGCAACCATAGCAAAGGAAAAGGGTCTGGAACCACTGGCAGAGATACTAATGAAGCAAAAGGATAATGACGTTATAAGTATCGCTTCGCGATTTATCACTGATGATGTTCCCACTGCAGAGGATGCTCTTGATGGAGCCCGCGATATTATTGCCGAATGGATCAGCGAGAATGAGAAAGCACGAAATATTGTTCGTAACCATTTCCGTAGAAGTTCCATTATACGATCAAAGGTTGTAAAAGGAAAGGAAGAAGAGGGAGTTAAGTTTTCTGACTATTTTGCATGGGAAGAGCCTGTTAAAAAATGTGCTTCGCATCGTTTCCTGGCCATGCGACGTGGTCAGGTTGAAGGTTTCCTTAAAGTTTCCATCACACCCCCTGCCGATGATGTGCTCGACGACCTTTCGCAGGCATTTGTAAAGGGCGATTGCGAAGCTACCGATCAGGTTGATTATGCCATTGAGGATAGCTACAAGCGTCTTATCGAGCCAAGCATCGAGAACGAGTTCACATCTGAACTCAAGGAGAAAGCCGATGATGAGGCCATAAGGGTATTTGCTGAGAACCTAAGACAGCTACTGCTATCCCCTCCTCTTGGGCAAAAATCGGTGATGGGTATCGATCCTGGATACCGAACAGGGTGCAAAGTTGTTTGCCTCGATTCGCAGGGAAATCTCCTGCACAACGAGACCATTTACCCCCATCCACCACAAAACGAATCGGGCAAAGCCATGAGCAAAATATCAGCCCTTGCCGACTCGTATAAGATTGAAGCCATTGCCATTGGCAATGGAACAGCCAGCCGCGAAACCGAGGCATTGGTCAAGCGGATTAGATTTAATAGAGATGTACGGGTGTTTGCGGTTAGCGAGGATGGTGCCTCCATCTACTCAGCATCAACTGTTGCCCGCGAGGAGTTCCCCGACTACGATGTTACCGTTCGTGGTGCTGTATCCATTGGCCGTAGGCTGATGGATCCTTTAGCAGAGCTGGTAAAGATCGATCCCAAATCCATCGGTGTTGGGCAGTATCAACACGATGTTGATCAAACCAAGCTAAAACAAGGGCTTGATAACGTGGTAGAAAGTTGTGTAAACCATGTAGGTGTAAACCTCAATACGGCCAGCAAACATCTCCTTACATACATTTCAGGACTTGGTCCTCAACTAGCTAAGAATATAGTTGACTACCGCAAGGAAAACGGTGAATTTATCAGTAGAAGCCAGCTAAAAAAGATACCTCGCCTAGGCGAGAAAGCTTTTGAGCAAAGCGCTGGTTTCCTCAGGATATCCAATGCGAAAAACCCACTTGACAATAGTGCGGTTCACCCCGAAAGTTACCATGTTGTTGAGAAGATGGCAGAAGACATAAACTGCACAGTTGCCGATCTACTTAAGGATGAAGCCCTTCGAACTAAAATTGAAATTAATCGTTACATTACAAATACCATTGGAATTCCCACACTTAAGGATATCATGGCAGAACTAGCCAAACCCGGTCGCGACCCAAGGCAGGGAATCAAAGTTTTTGAGTTTGCTGAAGGTGTATACTCTATGGAAGATCTAATACCAGGAATGGTTCTTCCTGGCATTGTTACCAACATTACAAATTTTGGTGCATTCGTCGATATTGGTGTAAAGCAGGATGGATTAGTGCACATTTCGCAGCTGGCCGATAAGTACGTGTCGAACCCAAACGACATAGTAAAACTTCATCAGCATTTGATGGTTAAAGTACTCGAGGTTGATATCCCAAGAAATAGAATACAGCTGACGATGAAGGGAATAGAGAGTTGATGATTAGTATTTTGAGAGATACTTTTCTAAGATATTTGCTACCTGAAATATAGCATTATCGCAAACCCTATCGAAAATACCTGTTTGGTTAGCATATTCCCTTTGTGAATCGTCGTTGAGATCAATTTTTATTAGCTCCTTGCATTGGGTACTGCCCATAACTTGCTCGCATTCATCCACAAACGAACCAACCATGCTTGCCATCCTATTCTTTGCTTCTGTATCGGTAGGTAAGTAATTACCGTACCTTAACCCAAGAATAATGGCACCCCCATTTATTGCTCCGCAAATATGCTGCCTACGACCAATTCCTCCTCCCAATCCTGCCCCTATCCTGAACGCGAGCTCTTCATCAATTCCAACTTCTTTGGCAGATGCCATTAAAATCGACTGTGCACAGGAATAATCCTGCTTGAATAACTCTAGTGCGTACTTGTACATTGTCATCGCTTTTCATTATTGTAAGGCTTAAAGATAGAAAATAGTGCCAACAAATAAACGATTTTCTTTTGTACCTTTGATTAACCAAAATAGCAAATCATTCTTATTCTTTAAATTGATATTTAATTTATTTCAACAGGCAAATTTATAAATGATAACAGGCACATTAATAAACATGGCAGCAGTGGTTGTGGGTGGAAGCGTAGGGCTCCTCTTTCATTCCCGCTTACCTGAGCGAATTACCAAAACCTTCTTTCAAGCCATTGGGCTATTCACCCTCTTTTTGGGCTTTAGCATGAGCCTAAAAACAGAAAAACCTTTACTGCTGGTTTTCAGCTTGATAATTGGTGCTCTTTTTGGCACTTTGCTTAAACTACAGGAACGTATGGAGCAAAGCGGAGTTACACTTCAGGAAAAGCTAAAACTTAAGGGAGGAAAGTTTAGCGAGGGATTGGTCACTTCATTTCTCATGTTCTGCATGGGCTCAATGACGATTCTTGGTGCCATTGAGGAGGGGCTGGGAAATGAGCCCAAACTTTTACTTATCAAAAGTTTAATGGATGGGTTCTCTTCCATTGCTTTGGCTGCAGCTATGGGTGTTGGTGTACTGTTTTCAATAGTACCCCTGCTAATCTATCAGGGAGGATTAACACTTCTTGCAGCATGGTTTGGACAATCGGTAAGCGAACTGATGATCAACGAGATAACTGCCACAGGCGGTATTCTGCTCATTGGATTGGGTATTACAATCTTAGGCATTAAGAAGATTGATGTGCTAAACCTTATCCCTGCTCTCTTAATCATTATTCCTTTGGTTTACTTTTTTGGTTAAATGATACAGACGATGAAAACAGATATAACAAAAAAGTTGAGTAGTCTTTATAGAACCCATACCGGGACTGAAGTAATTGATGTAATTCCCTTACCACAGGGTGGTTCTGACAGGCAATATTTCAGGCTAACCAATAGAGTTCAAAGCATAATTGGTGCATACAACCCCGATGTGGAAGAGAACAGGGCATACTTTTACCTCACTAAACATTTCTTCAACTCAGGTTTCCCTGTAGCAGAGCTATTAAGTGTATCTGAAGATGAAACCTACTATCTTGTATGCGATCTGGGTGATCTTTCCTTACTGCATAAACTAACCTGTACAATTTGGGAGAAGAGTATATATTCACCTATTCTTGATACAATAAAAAAATCACTCGAACTATTGGCAAAGCTGCAGATTGAGGGAGCCAAAGATTTAGATTTCAGCAAATGCTACCCTAAAAGCGATTTTGACTTACAAAGCGTGATGTGGGATTTCAACTACTTTAAGTACTGCTTTCTCAAGCCTTCGGGCATTCGGTTCAACGAGTCAAAACTGGAAGAAGATTTTTTGGCTTTCGCCAATGTTTTGCTATCGCACTCCTGCAATTATTTCCTCTACCGCGATTTTCAATCGCGTAATATCATGTTGGTTAATAATGAACCATACCTAATTGATTACCAAGGAGGCAGACGTGGACCACTTCTTTACGATGTAGCATCTTTCCTTTATCAGGCAAAAGCTAATTTTCCTCAATGGCTCAGAGTCGAAATGCTTGATTTTTACCTTGAAAAGGTAAAGGAACTAACATCGGTAGATACCGATGAATTAAAGGAAATTTTTCCTGCCTTTGCTCTTTTTAGGGTTATTCAAACTCTTGGAGCGTATGGATACAGAGGTTTTTTTGAGCGTAGGTCGCATTTTTTGCAGAGCGTTCCTCTGGCAAGCAGCAATTTGCAGAATCTAATCTCAGATATTAACATTGCACTGCCCTCTTTAATTTCTGTTCTTGAAGAAATATCAAGAAAATATGGAGTACAGCATGAACAAAATGAAGATTTTGAGGGTTTAATAGTTGAAGTTTCCAGCTTTTCATTCAAGAAGGGATATCCCCTGGAGCATGCTGAGCATGGAGGTGGCTTTGTTTTCGATTGCCGTTCATTGCCCAATCCTGGAAGATTAAATGAATACAAGGAACTCAATGGTTTTGATATACCTGTGGTAGACTATTTGACTAAGCACATTGAGGTTTCACAATATCTTGAAAGAGTTGAAGCAATTGTAAAAGAATCGGTTAATGCCTATTTAAAAAGAGGATTTAATTACCTTTCTGTGGCATTTGGTTGTACTGGAGGGCAACATCGTTCGGTTTATATGGCTAATCGGCTTGCCAAATCCCTTCAGAAAGTTGAAGGGTTAAGAGTTAAGGTAAATCACAGGGAATTAAACTTGTAGTTAATGAACAAAAAACTCTGCGAAAAGGAGAAGAAAAAGGGAAGGAATGATTCGGACTTGAAGTATACCTGTAAAAAATGTGGTCTGAAATCCGATAAGGAAAAAAAACTTTGTAAACCCTTAAAAAGTTAAAATATATGAAAGCAATGATCTTGGCGGCGGGATTGGGAACCAGATTGGGACATCATACCCTTGAGCGCCCTAAAGCCTTGGTCGAGGTAGATGGTAAGCCACTGCTTGCATATGTTTTGGAAAAATTAGTTTCCGCAGGGTTTAAGGAGGTCGTTATCAATGTTCACCATTTTGCAGAGCAAATAATCAACTTGGTTGAGACCCAAGATTTTGGTGTTAGAATTCATATTTCTGACGAGTCTGATCGTCTGCTTAATACAGGCGGAGGAATACTTAAAGCTCGTTCATTTCTCGATGGTGAAGAGCCCTTTCTTGTTCATAATGTTGACATTCTCTCTGATATCAGCATTAATCAACTTATAGAATTTCATTTAAAACAAAACGCACTGGCCACACTAGCTGTAGGACAAAGAAAATCAACTAGATACTTTCTTTTTGATGAACAGATGAAACTTTCAGGATGGCGTAATAATATAACTGAAAAAGAGGTTATTCCAAAAAATAGTGGTGCCCCTTTTAAAGGCTATGCCTTTGCTGGTATACATGTTATTAATCCTGAAATATTTCAATTAATTCATACCAAAGGTGCTTTTTCTATTGTAGATGCATACCTAAGTTTATGCTCATCCCAAACCATTATTGGCATGGATACTTCAAAAAACTTTGTAGTAGATGTGGGTAAACCTCAAAACCTTGAAAAAGCGAAGGAATTTGTGCAAAAGTTTAACAAGTAACTACTTTGAACTTCCTTCGCTCAAACTATCCTTTTTCCTAATCTGTTGTTGATTTAGCTTCGATTTTTTTGAGAAGAAATTTAATTTTAATTTGGTTTTGCGAATTAAGAAATATGTAACTCCTAAAGCTAACAGAATTGCAGAAAGACCAAATATCTCAATAGTACTTCCATCATTAAAATCCCAAATTATTACCTTTCGTGAAACAGCGATAATTGCAACCAGAACAACAATTTCAACCTGAATGGTTTCCTTCAAGAGAAAAGCTTTTACGGTTTCAAGCAACTCAATGCCAATTAAAATAACCAAGAATATGCTGAATAGTTCCATTAAGTTACCTGCTGTGAATTGAGCCATTGGCTGCTGAACTATATTCTTAATGATAAAAAAGATAATATTCAGAGTAGCAAAAAGAAGTATTAACGACATTATAAAAAGAAGCAATATTATG
>CAZDXY010000060.1:0-22922 GCA_964509385.1 uncultured Rikenellaceae bacterium | reverse complement strand
GAGAAGGGGAGAAAGTGAGAATTTGAGAAAAAGTGAGATGCGAGTGTTAGTGTGCGCGAGAAGTATGAAAGGATTGCCCCGTGGGCCTGCCTGTCGGCAGACAGGGGCAAGATATCGATAGAAAACAATGTTACATACCAATGAAGGCGCACGTAACCCCGATTGATTGGAAAAGGAATCGTCCTGCGCCGCAACGGGAAAGTATAATTGGAAGAGGCATGAATAAAGAGCAGGGATAAATGATTTTGTGAAGAGCATGAAGATGGGAAAGAGAGAAAGGGGGAGAAGATGAGTACCGAAGTTTCGGGATGAGCGATGAGGCGAAATGGCGAGGGTGAAAGGGGAAGAACAGATCGCCACGTTCGCCAAAGAGCGGCTCACTCGCGATGACGCACACCACACCGTCATTGCGAAAACCCACACCGTCATTGCGAGCGCAATGGAATGGAGCGAAGCAATCTTTAAGAACAGATCGCTTCGTCACCCCGACACTTCGGGGTTCCTCGCGATGACGCACCCTCCTCCGTCATTGCGATGAAAGCTTCGTTTTTTGAAGATTGAAGAAGCAATCTTCGCCAGGGAAGAGCATAAGCAGATCGCTTCATCAGCCTACGGCCTCCTTGCGATAACGAAAAAAAAGAAAACTCGTCATTGCGAGGAGGAACGACGAAGCAATCCTTAAAAGAATACCATGAAATACGGAGTATACGTTTACATCCTAACCAATAAAAACAACACCGTTCTATACATAGGCGTGCAACACTTTGACCCTTGTTCCACAATGTATCACAGAGTATACACAGAGCGGTGCCTTGAGCCTGTCGAAAGGTCTCACAGAGAAATAAAAAAAAACACTGAGTAACACCGTGAGCACACTGTGCAACACTGTGGCCAAAACCGATGAAAGTTGAAAAATTCGAAGATTTAGAAATATGGCAAGAAGCAGAAACAGTTACGAATATATATGGGAAAACTACTGGCATAGAAATGTTTAATGTTTATAGTTTATGGTTTAGTGTTAAAAACCACCCTCAAAAACAACCCCAAACCCTAAACCCTAAACCCTAAACCCTAAACCCTAAACCCCAAACTATAAACCTTCAACCCTAAACCTTCAACCCTAAACCTAACCCACAATGACAATTAGCTGTTTTGAAGAGTTGGAAATCTGGCAAGAAGCAAGAGAACTTGCAAAGTATATTAGATCCCTTACCAGAAAAGAATCCTTTTCAAAGGACTATAAACTTTGCAACCAAATAAACGGATCAGCGGGTTCAATAATGGACAACATTGCTGAAGGTTTTGAAAGAGATGGTCATAAAGAATTCATACAATTTTTATACATTGCAAAGGCATCAAACGGAGAAACTCGATCGCAAGGATATAGGGCATTTGATGCATTGTATATCTCTGAAGAAGAATTAAATGCAATTCTTGAAAAAACTAAAACATTAAGATTAAAGATAATCGGACTCATAAATTACTTAAAAAAGAGTGAACACAAAGGAAGTAAGTTTAAAGTTTAATATTTATAGTTTAAGTACATCCTCTGCCCCCCAAACAACCTTAAACTATAAACCCTAAACTATAAACCTTCAACCCTAAACCCCAAACCCTAAACCCTAAACCCTAAACCCTAAACCTTAAACCTTAAACCTTAAACCCTCAACTCTAAACATTAAACATAACAAAGAATGGAACCTCAAAATACCCCCCTCCAAAATTTCCCTGATGAAACGTTGGACCTTAAACGTTATTTCTTCCTATTCCTCGGCAAGTGGTACTTCATAGCCATCTCAGTATTTGCAGGGCTGTTTGTGGCGTACCTTGTTAACCGCTACTCCGAGCAGGTGTACTCGGTAAAGGCAACTTTATTGGTGGGAAATGCAAGTGCGCCAAGTAGGCAAGGTGTTCAAAGTTTGATGAGAGAGATGAGCCTTGGATCAGATAGGAAGATGATAGAGAATGAAATAGGGGTATTAAAATCTTATACTTTAGCACGAACAGCTATTGAAGAGTTACCCGACTTTAAAATAACTTATGTTAGTGTTGGTAGACGCGGAATTGCAGAAAGTAAACTATATAATAGATCACCTTTTGTTGTAGAAATTGATACAGCTGCAGCAAACCCAATAAATACACCTATTTATTTTAGTATTACTTCTAATAATGGCTATGTTCTTGATTTCGGTGATGGGAATGAATATAATGTTAATTTTGGTGAAAAATTTCAAAATGAATTGTATTCATTCGTAATAAATAAAAGACGACCACAAAGTTTTGAGCATATAAAACAATCTAACCGATATTATTTTATTATTAATAGTAATCACAATCTAGCTATTATTTACATGCGAAAACTTTCAGTTCAACTCAATGAGAGCCAGGGAAGCCTGCTTACTTTGTCTTCACAAGGTTATGTTGCTCAACAAGAGGCAGACTTTATAAATAAGATAATGGAGGTATATGTCCGTAATGACCTAAATAACAAATTATTAACCGCCGAAAATGCAATAAATTTTATTGAAGAACAATTAAAAGGAGTGTCTGATTCATTAATAAAGGCAGAATTACAGCTTCAAAATTATAGAACAGAGAAAGGTATTTTTAATTTAAGTTATGAAGGAATGGCTTTGTTAGAGCGATTAGAAAAATTTTATTCTGAAAAAAACATTTTAATCTTACAAACAGAATATTTTAATTACTTAGAGTCGTACTTAATCGACAAGAAGGATTTGAATAATATGATTTCCCCAGCAAGTATTGGTATTGATGAAATTGGTATAACAACAATTGTTACAAATATTAACCAATTATTAATGGAAAAGGAAGTATTACAAATGTCAATAAAAGAAGATAATATTCAGTTAGTGAAATTGGATATAAAATTAAATAATTTAATAAACCTACTATTAGAAAAGACAAAAGGAATGCGAGAAATTAATAGGATAAAAAAATTTGAATTAGACAAAAAAATTGCAGATCAAGAAGTTTTATTAAGAGCTCTACCTGTAACCGAAAGAGAGCTTCTGAATATGGAGAGAAAGTTTAGCATTCACGAAAAATTTTATACTTACTTAATGGAAAAGAGAATAGAAGCTGGAATTGCCAAGGCTTCAAATGTATCAGATAATAAAGTTATAGATTTGGCCCGGGGCGAAATGGCATCAATTATAAAACCCAAACGAAAACACAACTATACATTAGGCTTATTAATTGGAATCTTACTACCACTTGGAATAGTATTTCTATTTGATATTATAAATAATACCATTCAAGACCCATCTAACATTTCACAAAAAACACAAGTTCCTTTGCTTGGCGCAATTGGTCATAATCCATATGAAAGTTTTTTACCAGTTTACGACAAACCTAAATCATCTTTTGCAGAGTCGTTCAGAGCGCTTAGAACAAATCTCGACTTTATGCTTGGTAAGGAAGAGAAGAAGGTTATTCTGGTTTCTTCAACCATTAGCGGCGAGGGCAAGTCGTTTATGGCATCCAATCTGGCCATTAGCCTGGCCATGCTGGGTAAGAAAACCGCACTGCTGGGCCTCGACCTTCGCAAACCAAAAGTACACAACCTATTTAGCGTTGATAACTCAAGGGGAATAAGTACTTATTTAATTGGCAGGGATAAATGGGACGATCTGGTATCGGCCACCAATATTCCAAATTTATACGTGCTACCCGCCGGACCAATCCCCCCCAACCCCGCCGAGCTATTGGCCAGCAGTAAGCTCGATGAGCTTTTTGCAGAGTTGAAGAAGAATTTCGACTACATTGTTATTGACTCAGCACCTGTTGCCGTGGTTACCGATGCAGTTCTTATTAGCCGCCTTTGCGACACAACTCTATTCGTACTCCGTCACCGCTACACCTCACGAAATGTGCTCTCCCTAGTGGAAGACCTCTCAAAAAACAAAACCATTGCAAATATGGCTCTGCTCCTTAACGACTTCAAAAAGCCCAAGGGATATGGTTACGGTTATAATTATGGATACGGCTATAGCTACGGCTATAATTACGGCTACGACAGCAGCTATGGATATGGTGAAGGATACTATACCGATGAAGAGAATGGAGGAAAGGTAATTGGGTTTATAAAAAGGTTTTTTGGGTAAGTTTTGAGAATAAATAATTGGACACAAACATAACCATAATTGGAGCAGGTGTAGTTGGTCTTGCAATTGCAGCCCAACTTTCGGAGAAGTACAAAGGCGTTTATGTGTTGGAGAAGAACCAGAAGTTTGGGCAAGAAACATCGAGCCGAAATAGCGAAGTTATTCATTCGGGCATATACTACCCCACAAATTCTCTTAAGGCAAAACTTTGTGTTAGAGGGAATGCAATGCTTTACAATTTTTGCAATCAAAAGAATGTATCGTTTAATAAGTGTGGGAAAATAATGGTTGCCACATCTTCCCGAGAGGTGACTGAGCTCGAAAAAGTTTTAAATCAATCTCAAATTAATGGAGTAACCGATGGTGTTAGAATAACTGCCAATGAAATAAAAAGACTTGAACCCAATATAAACGCCCTTGAAGGTTTATTTTTTCCTTCCACTGGCGTAATTGATTCCCACGGGTTGATGAAACAATTATTAACCGACACTATGGTAAATGGGGGGGAGGTAGTTTTTTGCTCAGAAGTTGTTAACATAAAAAAGAACAAAAAAGGATATCAGGTTGAAGTGAATGACTCTCAAGGTGGATTTACGTTTACTACAAACACAGTTATTAATTCTGCTGGCCTTTGGTCCGATAGAATATCAGAATTAGCAGGCATATCCGACCCACACTATAAAATTCACTTTTGGAAAGGGGAATACTTTTCTGTTGGAAATGGGAAAAACAAACTAGTAAACCGATTAATCTACCCTGTACCCCTCAAGAACACAACTGGTTTAGGCATTCATGCAACAATTGATTTAAACAAAGGGCTAAAGTTGGGACCAAATGCAATTTATTTGGATGGACAGGAGTTCGAATACTCGGTTGACAAAACCCACTTAAATAGTTTTTATGAATCGGCCAAAACCTTTTTCCCCTTTTTAGAAGAGGATGATTTACGACCCGATCAGGCAGGAATAAGACCAAAACTTCAAAAGCCGGGCGATACGGTTAGAGATTTTGTTATTAAGAATGAAGCCGATAGAGGTTTCCCAAACTTTATTAATTTAATTGGAATTGAGTCACCAGGGCTAACAAGTTGCCTTTCAATTGCTGAATATGTTAGAAGTTTACTTATAAATCCACTATAAAAGAATGAAAAATGTACTACTAATTGGAGGCGCAGGTTATGTTGGAACAATCGTTACTTCCCATTTTTTAAAGATTGGTTATAGGGTTACTGTATTGGACAACTTAATTTATGATCACCATTTTGCAATTACACCTTATATCGGAGATCCAAATTATAAATTCGTTTACGGGGATATGAATGATGAAAATGCTTTAATTAACGTATCAAAGGATATAAGTGATGTTATAATCTTAGCGGGTCTCGTTGGTGATCCAATTACTAAAAAGTATCCTCAAGAATCAACCATTATTAACGAAAACGGAATTCAAAAATGTTTTAATTTTTTTAAAGGGAAAAATCTCGATAAACTAATTTTTATATCAACGTGTTCAAACTATGGCCTAATTAAAGAAAACGAATTAGCAAATGAGGAATTTGAGTTAAATCCTCTTTCACTTTATGCCAAAGCAAAAGTTTCAAATGAAACATCATTAATAGGGAGAAAGGGAAATGTTGATTATACTGGCGTTGTTTTAAGGTTTGCCACTGCTTTTGGCCTATCGCCACGAATGCGATTTGACCTTTCCGTTTCGGAATTTGTTAGGGATATTTTCTTTGGTGAAGAACTAATTGTTTACGATGAACATACTTGGCGGCCATACTGCCATGTACGCGATTTTGCCCGATTGTTAGAGATTGTTATTAATGCAGATAAGCAAAAAGTATATTTTGAGGTATTCAATGCTGGCGGTGACATTAATAACTATACAAAGAAAATGATTGTTGATGAAATCCTTCAAAATATTCCAGAGGGGAAAGTAAAATATGGAGAAAAGGGGAGCGACCCAAGAAACTACAAGGTTTCTTTCGATAAGGTTAAAACCATTCTTGGATTTGAACCTGTATTTTCAGTTAGAGATGGTATTATAGAGCTTATCGAGGCAATGCGAATTGGGGTATACAAAGACTCTTTATCGAACAAAGAGAAGTATGGGAATTATAAAATCAACTTTTAATGCTAATGACTCATTTTGAAATCATTATAAGGTTTATTAGAGAACTTTACATTACTCCATCTGATTTTATACCTCTCCATGCCCCTGTATTTAATGGCAATGAAAAGAAGTACCTCAACGAGTGTATCGACACTACCTTTGTATCATCTGTAGGCAAATTTGTTGATCTTTTTGAAGAAAAAATGGCCGAATACACCGGCTCCACCAAAGCCGTTAGTTGCGTAAACGGCACCAACGCCCTTCATCTTGCACTACAACTAGTTGGAGTAGAACGCGACACCGAAGTAATTACCCAACCCCTAACCTTTGTTGCCACCGCCAATGCCATTGCCTATTGCGGTGCCCACCCAGTTTTCCTCGATGTTGACATGGACACCATGGGCCTCTCACCCCAATCCCTCAAGAGTTGGTTAGAACAAAACGTTGAACTAAGAGAGGTTAAGGCTGAGGTTAAGGTTAAGTGCACACTTCCTCAACCTCAACCTTTACCTCAACCTCTACCATACAACAGAAGCACAGGCCGCCGTATCTCGTGTTGTGTCCCCATGCACACCTTCGGCCATCCATGCCGTATTGATGAGATCATTCAAATATGCAATGAGTATAACATTCCCGTTGTTGAGGATGCTGCTGAAAGTTTAGGCTCATATTACAAAGGGCAACACACAGGCACCTTTGGCAAAATAGGAGTGCTTAGTTTTAATGGCAACAAGGTGTTAACCACTGGAGGCGGGGGTATGCTCCTTTTTAAGGATGAAGAACTTGCAAAACGAGCCAAACACCTAACAACACAGGCTAAAGTACCCCACCCCTGGGAATTTAATCATGATGCCGTTGGCTACAATTACCGAATGCCCAATATTAACGCCGCCATTGGCCTCGCCCAACTCGAGCAGCTCCCCCAATTTCTCCAATCCAAACGCAAAATCGCACAATCATATAAAGAGTTTTTCTCAATCGATCAATTTTACACTGAGCGAAGTCGAAGTGCAACCAATCAACCAATCATATTCGTTGATGAACCAAGCCATTCCAAATCTAACTTTTGGCTAAATTGCATTTTGCTAAATAGTAAAGAGGAACGCGACGATTTTCTAAAATTTTCAAATGAAGTTGGGGTTATGACTCGTCCTGCTTGGACACTAATTAATAAATTACCAATGTTTGAAAGTTCACAGTGCGACGGACTAATAAATGCAAATTATATAGAAGAAAGGCTAGTAAACATTCCGAGTAGTGTTATTCATACTCTATAACCATCCCTATGAGGTACTCAATATTAACATTAAATGAGAGTGAACAATGGAATTCATTTATAGACAAACTTCCGGTTGAGCAGCAAGATATTTACTTTACACCGGAGTACTATAGCCTTTACCAAAATTTAGGCGACGGAATTGCAGAATGCTTTATTTTTGAAAAAGATGGAGAAATTGCCCTTTTTCCATACCTGATAAATAGTATCAATTCTTTAGGATATAAACTTGAAAAAGAGTACTTTGACATACAAGGAGCTTACGGGTATAATGGGGTAGTAAGTTCATGTTATGATAAATCTTTCATTGACAGTTATTTTAAAACGTTTAATCAGTATGCCAAGAATAGAAGAATTGTAGTAGAATTTACTCGATTTCATCCTGTACTAAAAAACCATCTTTTTTCTTGTAATCATAACACAATATCATTCAACAGAAAAACAGTTTTTCTAAATCTTTCAAACGATCCTCTTTTCCATTTTAGATTGTTTCAAACATCTACCAAAAAACAAATAAAAAGAGCACAAAATAGATATAATTTAACTGTTGATGTAGCTGAAAAAATTTCTTCGTCTCATTTAAGTTATTTTTTAAATATTTACCACGAATCAATGCGAAGAATTAATACTTCAGACTACCTCTATTTCAATGAAGATTATTTTAAACAAATTTTAAACCTTAAGAGTAGTGTTCTTTTAACTGCATACAGCGAGCAAAATCCAATAGCAGCAATAATTGTACTAAAATATAAAAATTATTTACATGGTCATTTAGGGGGAACATCAACCGAGTACATCTCAATGCACCCCTTTAGTTTATTATACTACCAAATGGTTAATTATGGGGTAAAAAATGGCTTCAAAATCCTTCATGTTGGCGGAGGAAACAGTGGTGACTTAAACGACACTCTATTAAATTTTAAAATGAATTTCTCAAACACGTTGATGGACTTTTACACAGGGAAAAGCATATACGATCAAACAGTATATGATCAGATAGTCAAGGAGTGGTCAGACAAATACCCAGAAAAAGTGGAAATGTACGCTAAACAAACCCTAAAATACAGGTATTAAGCATGTACAGTAAAACAATTATTATTGCTGAGGCAGGAGTAAACCATAACGGCAGTATTGATATGGCAAAAAAACTCATTGATGCCGCAGCAGAAAGTGGAGTAGATTACGTAAAGTTTCAGATATGGAAAACCGAAGAAATACTTGCACAAAATGCGCCTAAGGCAAAATATCAAATTGAGAACGATGGACAAAGTTCTCAATATGAAATGGCTAAACGGTTGGAACTATCATTTGATGATTACAAAAAGTTGAAGGAACACTGCGAAAAAGTTGGAGTGGGCTTTTTGGCAACCCCGGATGATTATCCAAGTCTTGATTTTCTCACCGACAATCTTAAGCAAAGTATAGTAAAAGTTGGCTCTGGCGAGGTTACCAACATTCCTTTCCTCAAACGAATTGGAAAAAAAGGAGTTGAAGTTATCCTTTCAACCGGAATGTCATCGTTAGGCGAAGTAGAGAAAGCGTATCAAACACTTTTAACAAATGGTGCAAAAAGGGTTTCGATACTCCATTGTACATCCAGCTATCCGGCACCTTTCGAGACCTTAAACCTATATGCAATACAAACACTTAAAAGCGCATTTAAAACTAGGGTAGGGTACAGCGATCACACACAAGGCACTGAGGCATCAGTAGCGGCTGTTGCCCTTGGAGCAGAAATTATTGAAAAACATTTTACTTTAGACAAAAATCTTCCAGGACCAGATCATAAAGCATCAATTGAACCCAGAGAACTTTTGCTGCTTGTTAAGCAGATTAGGAATATTGAGTTGGGGCTCATGGGGAGTGGTCTCAAAGAAATTCAAAACATTGAAATTGAAACTAAAGCAGTAGTGACAAAAAGCATTTACTTAAGAGAAAACATTAATAAAGGGGAGATAATCAGTGAGGATAAGATGTTGTTTATGAGACCTGTGGATGAAATCCCTGTACAACTATTCGAACATGTTGTGAACAGAAAGGCTTTAAACAACATTCTCGCCGGAAAACCCTTAAAATGGAGAGACATTGACTTCAGCTAAAAGGAATATTGCGTTATTTACCTCTTCGCGAGCCGATTTTTATCCAGCTTTGCCGCTCATTCAAAGATTGGCAACTCATAGCGAATTCAACCTGCAACTTCTGGTTGGTGGAGGCCATCTCTTAACGAGTCAGGGGAATACCATCAATGACATTAAAAAATTAGGATTTACGCCATTCTTTTCTTTTCCTTTTATAGACGATAATAAAACCGAAACCCTATCTGAAATATCTTTGAGAGTAAGTTATCAGGCCGTAGATTTTTTTAGGAAAAACCACCCCGAATTACTTTTTATACTTGGCGACAGGTACGAACTACTGCCTTTTTCAACCGCAGCTTTTTTTAGCGAAACTACTATAGCACATATTTCGGGAGGAGATGTTACCCTAGGAGCAATTGATAATAACATCCGAAATGCGGTTTCAATGCTTTCAAGCTGGCATTTTCCAGGAACCCCTGAATCAAAGGAACGACTTATCGGCATGGGCATCTGTGAGAACAACGTTTGTATGTGTGGAGAGCTGGGAATAGAATCAATATGTACCACAAAGCTGCTCACAAAGACAAAACTGCTTGAAAACTTAGGTCTGAAAGCTGTAGAAAATATAATTACCTGTACGTTTCACCCAGAAACTATAAACAACCAAATTACATTGAATTTTGTAGAATTAGTCATTAAATTTCTTGCAAACAGCGGTAATCACACAATTATTACAACCGCATCAAATTTCGATCCAGGGGGAGAGCAGATTAACCAGCTACTGAAAAGGCTGAGCAATGAAATACCGCAGGTTTTCTTTTTTGAAAATCTGGGATCGCAGATGTATTACTCTTTGCTAAAAAGTTCAATGCTAGTTATTGGGAATACTTCAAGCGCAATTTTTGAATCCCAATCGTTTAATATACCAGCAATAAATATTGGAGAAAGACAGAAGGGAAGGATACTGAATCCAAACACTATAAGCTGTGAAGCGAATCTATCTGAAGTTGAAAAAGCATACCAAAAGGCTTTAAGCAATGAGTTTAAAGAGAGTTACTATGGTAAAAAGAATTACTATGGAGAAGGGAATGCATCATCAATTATTGTAGATTTTTTGGAAAAAAGAGTATTTTCGAAACAGTATACCCTATGAAAGACAATCTAATCTACCAGGAGGAAAGCATTTATAAGTCGTTTGAAAAACTCAATAACTTACCTGATAATCTTACCCTTTTTGTGCTTAACAGTGATGATGTTCTGGTAGGAACCCTAACCGATGGCGATATCCGTCGGGGATTTTTAAGAGGGTTGGGACTTGATGCCTCAGTTGAACAGTTTATGTACAGGGACTTTAGAAAGATAAAAGCAGATAAGATCAGTACTTCTGAAATAAAGGAAATAAAATCCAGAGGGGTGAGATTACTGCCAGTAGTTGATGAGAATAACAGGATACTAAAAGTTATTGATTTTAAGAAAACAAGAACAATACTTCCGGTAGATGCAGTGCTGATGGCTGGAGGCAAAGGAGAACGGCTTAAGCCATTTACCGACAACATACCTAAACCATTGCTCAAAATCGGCTCAAAGCCAATAATTGAGCATAATATTGACAGGTTAATTGAATATGGCGTTACAAATTTTCACATTTGTATTAGACATATGGGCGAAAAGATTGAGGAATATCTGGGCGATGGAAGGTCAAAGGGCATAAAGATTAATTACATTAAAGAAAAAGAACCTTTGGGTACCCTAGGTGCAGTAAAACTCATTGATAAATTCGAAAACCAGCAGGTGCTGGTTATGAATTCGGATTTGTTCACGAATATAGATTTCGAGGATCTTTACAATAGTTTTATCGAGAAGGATGCACATATGGCTGTTGCAGCCATTCCTTACACTGTTGACATTCCTTTTGCTGTACTTAATGTTGAACAAAATCTTATTAAAAGTTTTAAGGAAAAGCCCACGTATACATACCAAAGCAACGCCGGAGTATACATGGCAAAACCCGAGCTTCTGAAGTTAATACCGGCCAATCAAACGTTTAATGCAACAGATTTTATTTCTATGCTTATTGATAGCCAACGGCGTGTGATTTGGTTTCCGATTGTTGGTTACTGGATTGATATTGGCAAACCCGAAGAGTACCTCAAAGCACAGGAAATGGTTAAACATCTTCATACCCTATGAAATACCTGTGTTTAATCCCCGCTAGGGGAGGATCAAAGGGTATTCCCCGAAAGAATATCCGCCCGTTGGGTGGGAAACCGTTGATTTATTTCAGCCTGAATATTGCCCTACAGCTTAGTGACACTATAGTATGTGTTTCCACCGATGATGAAGAAATTGCTGAAATAGTGAGAAACTACGGAGTTGATATACCCTTTATGCGACCACCCGAATTGGCCGCTGATTCTACTCCTTCTCGCGATGTAATAATTCATGCTTTGGACTTCTACCAGAAAATAGGAATAACCTTTACCGCGATTATTCTGCTACAACCTACATCACCCTTTCGATTGTTACAGCATGTTAACGTTTGCTTATCGAAATTCAATCCTACCCTTGACATGGTTGTTTCGGTAAAAAAATCTTTAGCAAATCCATACTATAACCTTTTTGAAGAGGACACAGGTGGATTTTTGGTTAAATCCAAGCCGGGCAACTTTAAGCGAAGGCAAGATTGTCCTCCGGTATTTGAGGTAAACGGATCTGTTTATATTATTAATCCGGATTCAATACGAGAAAAAGATTTCGCAAACTTCTCAAGAATAATAAAGTATGAAATGCCCTCCGAATATTCAGTTGATATTGATGAACCAATTGACTGGGAGCTAGCAGAACTATTAATAGAAAAAGGAATGATTAAATGAAGCAGATAGCCATAATAGGAGCGGGTCAACTAGGCAGTAGACACCTACAAGGTCTTGCACGTATTACTATTCCCGCGGAGATATTTATTGTAGAGCCAAATCCCGAGAACAGGGTAAGAGCAAAGGAGCGTTTCCACGAAATGCCTATTAACGAGGTGTTAAAATGCAACTGTGAGCTTGATAGCATTGATAACCTGCCTAAAGAACTCGATCTTGTTATCATTTCCACGAATGCTGATATAAGGGCAAAATTAGCGGGTGAACTTATCTCGAAAAAAAGTGTAAAAAATATCATTTTTGAAAAGGTGTTATTCCAATTACCCGAGGATTACTACTTTGTAAAAAAAATGCTTAATGATACAGGCGTTAATGCATGGGTAAATTGTCCCCGAAGAACATTTAAAATATACCAGGATATAAAAGAATTCTTCGACTCAAAACCTGTTAACCTCTACCTTCAGGGAGGGAACTGGGGAATGGGATGTAACTCCATTCATTTTCTTGACACAATGGCATATATTAACGGTAGCTGCAATCTCCTATCGGTTAACACTGATTTCCTCGATAATGAGATCTTAGAAAGTAAACGTAAGGGTTACATTGAATTTACAGGCAAAACCATTTCCACCTGGGAAAATGGAGCCGAACAAACGTTGCAATCCGATTTAACGTCATCATTACCTCCCCACATCGTTTTTTTCAACAATACAAAGAGGGTTGTTGTTCACGAACACCTTAAAAAAGCAATGTTTTACTCTGCAGAAAGCAACTGGGATCCGGTTGAGAAAAGCTTTGAATTTCCATTCCAAAGCCAGTTGACAAACCTGTTTGCAGAAGATGTTCTGAACCATGGGCACTGTGAATTAATTTCATTTGACGAATCGGTAAAACTGCACATAAAAATGATAGACGCATTTATTGCACACGCTTCAAAGATCACCAAGAAGGCATTAAATAGTTGTTCAATTACTTAACAGAAACCGAAATGAAAACTTGGATAATTGGAGCAGGAGCAATAGCCATTGAGTATGCAAAAATACTAACCGAATTGGGCCACGAACTAACCATAATTGGTAGAGGCGAAGAATCTGCCCAAAAGTTTTTTGAAGAAACCGGGATAAAAGCAATTTCAGGGGGAGTTGAAAACTACTGTGCCTCGACCAACCAGATACCCGATGCGGCCATTATTGCTGTAAGCGTTGATCAACTCTTTGAAGCAACTGTAGAAGTAATAAAAAAGGGATGCAAAAAAATACTTGTTGAAAAGCCAGGCGCTGTTTCTTTTTCACAAATTGAGCAACTTGAAAAAATTTCCAAAGAAAATGGCGCCAAGGTTTTCATTGCCTATAATCGTAGGTTTTACCCATCGGTTAGAAAGACAATTAAACTGATTGAAGAGGATGGTGGATTGAAATCATTTCACTTTGAATTTACTGAATGGGCGTTTAAAATTGAACCACTACCTATACCTGACCCAGTGAAGAAGAACTGGTTTTTCGCTAACTCAACACATGTAGTTGACTTAGCGTTTTATGTGGGGGGAAATCCAATTGATTTTTGTACATACACACAGGGTGGTCTAAACTGGCATAGTCCATCAAGTTTTGTCGGGGCTGGGTTTACTGAGAAAAAAGCACTTTTCACCTATAAAGCAAATTGGGATGCTCCAGGACGATGGGGTGTTGAATTCTTAACAAGCAAAAGGAAAATAATCCTCCAACCGCTAGAAGGGATAAAGATTTTGAAATTAGGTACAGTTAGTATAGAAGACTTTGATTTTGTTATGAACCCTATAGAGTTAAGGTATAAGCCTGGTTTTTATGAACAAGTCATTGATTTTTTTTCAAATTCACCAAAAGCAAAAACACTAACCGAGCAAAAAAACAATATCCAAAACATTTATTCAAAAATAATAAGTGGAAAATTTTTAGAATAATTTAATTCTCAGTTTTAAAAATGCTTTTCAATTCAATTGCTTTTGCAATTTTTTTCCCAATAGTTTTTGCCCTCTATTGGTTTGTTTTTAGTAAGAATCTAAAAATTCAAAACATATTGCTGCTTACAGCAAGTTACGTTTTTTATGCATTCTGGGATTGGCGTTTCTTACTCCTACTAGTATTTATTTCATCTATAAACTTTTTATTAGGGCTTCTAATAAATAAACCACTTTGGAAAACCAGAAGTAGCATTTGGTTTATTGTTGGGATTATAGCAAACATTGGTATTTTGTCGTATTTTAAATATGCCAACTTCTTCATAGAAAGTTTTATTAATTTATTTTCAATACTTGGTTTTTCATTACAGAAATCAACCATTAATATTATTCTACCACTCGGTATAAGTTTTTACACCTTTCTATCGATAAGTTATATTATTGATATTTATCAGAAAAAACTGCAAGCATCGAAAAATTTGATAGATGTATTATTAACATTAAGTTTTTTCCCTATAATATTGGCTGGACCTATTCAGCGTCCCATTTCTCTACTACCGCAGATCCAAACAAAAAGAACCTTCAATTATTCTTTTGCCACCGATGGACTAAGACAAATCCTTTGGGGCCTTTTTATGAAAATAGTTATTGCTGATCGATGTGCTATTATTGTCAATGAGATATTTCATAATTCTATCAATTACAGTGGAAGCACATTGCTTTTTGGAGGCATTTGTTTTACAATACAAGTTTATTCCGATTTTGCTGGATATTCGTTAATTGCTATAGGGATTTCAAGGTTACTGGGGTTTGATGTAATGAGAAATTTTTCCTTACCTTATTTTTCAAGAAACATTGCCGAATTCTGGAAACGATGGCATATCTCATTAACTACGTGGTTTAGAGATTATGTTTTTTTACCAATCTCTTATGCAATTTCTCGTAAGATACCTTCAGATAAATTGTGGGTAATAAAAACAGATATTTTCATATATATTGTAGGAATAAGTATTACATGGATGTTAACAGGGCTTTGGCATGGTGCAAATTATACTTTTGTAATATGGGGAGGGATAAATGGCTTTTTTCTAATAATTTATCAAGTATTAAAAAAGCCGCGAAAGAAATTGTTGAAATATTTAAAAGTCAACAAAGACAATCTTTTTTTAATAGCACTTGAAAGAATATATATACTTTCAATAATCATTGTTTTCTGGGTAATTTTTAGAGCCGAGAGTATGGGGCATGCATTAGACTATATTTCAGGAATTTTTTCACCATCAATTTTTACAATACCGGAATTTACCTTATTTAATAGTGTTTTCACTACAATTATCCTTATTTGTATTTTTATTTTAATTGAATGGTTCACTAGAGATAAACTTCACCCGTTATTTCAGTTGGAAGTTGTATTAAACAAACCTACAAGATGGTCTATTTACTATGCAATATTGATTACCATCATTTTTTTTGCTGGTAAACAGCAGGAGTTTTTATATTTTCAATTTTAAGTTATGCGTTTATTTGTATTGCAACTATTTAGATTTATAGGATTATTTTCAGTTCTATATATTCTTTTCTTTCTATTTGTGTTACCAAGGTTGATGGTTATAAGCCAAGGGCCAAACATTAAGGACCAAGTAGATCAATCTTTTAAAAACGCTTTAAATAGAGACTATGATATTTTAGTTTTGGGTAATAGTAGAACCTATCGCGGTATAAACCCTGATTTAATTGAAATTCCAACATACAATTTTTCTCTTGACAACGACACCTATAATCAACTATACTACAAACTCAAATATCTAAAGACAAATAATAAAAAATTCAAAGCACTTATTCTAGGGATGGATTATTTTCAGTTTAGTTTTATTTCTGACACAAGAAATTATGCTTATGCAAGTTATTTCGATTCGGATTATTTAAATGACTATCCATCCAAAAATTATGTTTTATTATATCATTTAAGAAAACTGAAACCAAACAGAGCAGAAGGATTACGGTTTCCTCGAAAAAACAGACCATACTTAAAACAAAATGGCCAGTTTTATCGAGAGGGAAAAGCTACTCCTAACGATAGGGCGAATAGGGATATTTCAAGAAAGGAAATTCAAGTAAAATATTTTGAGAATATTTTGAACTATTGTGCTGAAAATAATATTAAGGTTTTTCTTCTTTTTCTTCCTACAAGAGAAAACGAAATGAAAAGTTACACAGATAATCAAATCAAGGAATTTCATAACTTTTTAGATCAGTATTTAACAGAAAATGTCTTCTTGTTGAATTTCACCAACGATACAACATATAGCATCGATGATTTTGCAGACATAACGCATTTAACTCCAAAAGCAGCCGATCGATTTTCAAAGCAGCTAAATGACACCATTATGGCTATTTATTTATCCAGTTTTACCCCCAGTATCCTTAATGAGGGTATAAATAATTCCGAGAAATTCATAAATTCTTATTAGTAAATAGAACCTTATGGCTTCAATAAAAGAAAAAACCATAGACGGAGTTATCTGGAGTTTTATTGACAGCTTTGCAAATCAAGGAGTTCATTTTATTGTAGGCATCATTCTAGCTCGGCTTCTTTCCCCTCGTGAGTTTGGTCTTATTGGTATGTTAGCAATATTCATTGCCGTTTCGCAAACATTTGTTGATAGTGGGCTTGGGAGTTCCCTGATAAGAAAAAAAGATTGTACTCAAACCGATTATTCCACTGTATTTTATTTTAATTTGCTTGCAGGTCTTTCTTTGTACTTATTAATTTTTCTTTTCGCTCAACCCATCAGTAATTTTTACAACGAACCATTGCTGAAGCCTATGGTTAGGGTTATGGGGCTTGGCATAATAATTAGGTCCTTTACAATAATACAAACAACAATTCTTAGAAAGAGAATCGATTTTAAACTGAATGCGAAAATCACAGTTGTTTCATCAATTTTATCTGGTTGTATTGGTATTTGGCTGGCATACACTGGCCATGGTGTTTGGAGTCTGGTAATACGAACCCTTACGGGCTTTTTCTTTACTTCACTTTTTTTATGGTTATGGAATAAGTGGTTTCCTTCACTTGTGTTTAGCAAGGATTCATTTAGGCAACATTTTGGATTTGGAAGTAAACTAATGTTAAGCCAACTAATAAACACGATTTATCAAAATGCTTACTATTTAGTAATTGGCAAGTATTTTTCAGCGCAGGAACTTGGATTTTTCACCCGTGCGCAGATGTTTAAGGATTTACCATCTAAAAGATACGAAACAATTATGTCTCGGGTTACATACCCAGTATTAGCTCAAATGCAGGATAACCCCGAAAAGTTAAAGTACGGCTATAAAAAGATGATTAAGAGCATAATGTTTCTCAGCTTTACTCTTATGGCAATTATGGCCGCTGTTGCAGAACCAATGATTCTTTCATTAATAGGGGAACAATGGCGTCAATCAATTATTTACCTTCAACTACTATCTTTTGTTGGAATGATGTACCCGCTTCACTCCCTCAATTTGAATATGCTGAATGTTCAGGGTCGATCGGGACTATTTTTAAGGCTAGAAATTATTAAAAAACTAATTGCCATTCCAACAATAGTTATTGGAGTTTTCTGGGGAATTAAAATAATGATAATAGGCATGATGGTAAATACCCTTATCGCATATTATATAAATAGCTACTATTCGGGCAGACATATAAATTACCCAATGCGAGAGCAGATTATTGATATTGCCCCTTCATTTATCCTTTCAATGGTTGTAGGTGCAATTGTATTTTTCATTGGACTAATACTACCCTTTGGAAATTTATATAAATTAATTATTCTTTTAATTCTTGGAGGCAGTTTGGTTTTAACTATAAGTGAAATATTTAGGATTGATGCTTACCTTTACATTAAAGAGATAGCCTTTTCCAAAATCAAAGAGTTTAGAAATGGAAGAAGATAAACCAATATACGTTACCCAACCCGCACTTCCTCCTTTAGAGGAGTTTGTGGAATATCTCAAGCAAATTTGGGGGAATAAGATTATTACCAATAATGGCCCTTTTCACAAGGAATTTGAAACCAAACTTGCCGAATACCTTGGGGTAAAATACATCTCATTATTTTCAAACGGAACTCTGGCCCTGGTTACTGCTTTGCAGGCATTACGAATTACCGGCGAAGTAATTACAACACCCTTTAGCTTTGTTGCCACAACACACTCGCTTTGGTGGAACAATATAAAACCCGTTTTTGTAGATATTGAGCCAGAGTTTTTTAACCTTGATCCCGAAAAGGTTGAGGCTGCTATTACACCACAAACTACTGCAATACTACCTGTCCACGTATATGGCAACCCGTGCAATCTTGAGAGACTTCAGGAAATTGCCGACACTTATGGCTTAAAGCTAATTTATGATGCTGCACATGCATTTGGGGTAAAAGTAAAAGGGCAATCAGTGCTTAATTTTGGTGATTTAAGTATTCTTAGTTTCCATGCTACAAAGGTTTTTAACACCATTGAGGGAGGTGCTATTATTTGCCACGACGAGAAAACCAAAAAGCGCATTGATTACCTTAAAAATTTTGGTTTTGCTGGCGAAACCACCGTTATTGAACCAGGCATTAATGCCAAAATGAACGAGTTGCAGGCTGCTTATGGTCTCCTCCAGCTTAAATATGTAGATGGCTATATTTCAAAGCGATTGGAAATTGCAAATACATATCGTGATCTTCTTGTTGGAATAAATGGAGTAACATTTTTAGGAGATATGGATGAAGTAACTCACACCTACCCCTATTTTCCTATACTTATCGATGCAAATGAATTGGGGAAAACACGAGATGAAGTTTACGAAAAACTTAAAGAAAAAAATATTTTTGGCCGTAGATACTTCTATCCGCTTATTAGTCAAATGCCAACATATAGGGCATTACCCTCCTCTGCAAAGGAAAACCTCCCGGTAGCCACAATAGTAGCCGAGCAAGTGATTTGCTTACCTATTTACCCAAACCTAAGCTCAACTGAGCTTAACAAAATAACAAACATCATTAAGAGTAGTTAATTAACAAAAAGAACTTTTTTTAGAAAATAAATAATTATGAGAATACTTTTAACAGGACTTGTCTCCGTACATTGGGGCAGAGTAGAATATGGAAACATAGGTAATTACTATATTGTAGAAACAACAGTGAGGGAATTACATAGAGTTTTTCCTGGTAGTGAAATTGTAACTACATTTCAAATGACGAAGCATTTTTGTAGCATTGAAAAAGTAACTGTTCTTCCCCTTGAATTGTTTTATAGTTGGTCAGAAAATGACTTAAACATTGCATTAAAGGAACTTGGAATAGCAGAAGTTTATAAAGAAACAGGAACACTAATTGAGACGACACCATTTATTAGTGAAATATTAAAATGCGATTTAGTTTGTGATTTTAGTGGAGAAATGTGGGGCGATCATGCAGAACCGGTTGGAGAAAATCGATTTATTGTAAACTTAATCAAAAACAGGGTAGCTCAACTTTTAGAAGTACCAACTGTTTTGCTTGCAGGTTCACAAGGACCCTTTAATAAAACAAGTAAATATAAGTCATTTGCTAAAGTGGTTTTAGAGAATTTTAAAACAGTTGCAAACAGAGAAGCTTCTTCAAAAGAATTACTCGCTGAAAATGGGTTTAATGTTTCCAATGTTAGAGATTTTACAGATCCTGCCTTCCTTTTTGAGCCAGCAAGTCAAGAAGAAATTGTTGAAATAATAAAAAATGAAAATATTATATCCTCTGAAAAAAAAACCATAGGATTTGTCCTGTGTGGATTTAATATGCTGGATGGACCTTATGACAAAGAACCACGAGAGGACTCAGAATTTATACAATTTGTAGAACTTATTGAATTTATTATCAATGAATTAAAAGCAAGAGTATTTTTAATGTCTCATCAAAACGGTTTTGAAAAGGAGCCTCAATTCAGATTTATTAATGGAAGAGACTATCCTTTTGCACAGAGACTCTTTGAATTAGTAAAGCGCAGGGGAAAAGTAGACGTCAGCAATGTCATATGTCCGAAAGGACCTTTTTCGCCAAAGGAAACAAAGGCAATTATTAAGAATTTTGACATGTTCATATCTGGCAGAATCCATGCTTTCGTTGCAGCCGTTTCGCAATGCGTTCCAACAGTAATTATCAATAGGGGACATGGAGGTCGATCACACAGAAACATTGGTTTTGCAAAAAGCGTGGGGCTTGAAGACTACATTTCAGATCCTGCTTCACTAGAAGACATGAAGCAAAAGGTTAATATGTGTTGGTCAAATAGAGAGCACTTAATTCAAGTTCTTGAAGAAAGAATTCCTAAAGTTAAAGATAAAGCACACCAACTTTTTGATTCACTAAAAGAGGTTTTATAGTTATGACACTAGGTATTATGCAGCCATATTTTTTACCCTACCTTGGATATTTCAGTTTAATTAAACAAGCTGATGAGTTTATTCTCTTAGATGATGTCCAGTTTATTAGACATGGATGGATTGAAAGGAATAGAATTCTAAAACCAACAGCAGGATGGCAATACATAAAAGTCCCTTTACAAAAACACGAACGAAGTACCACTATTAAAGACATTAAGATTAATAATTCCTTGCCATGGAAGGAAATGATTCTTTCACAACTTGGTCACTATAAGAAAAGGGCAAAGTATTATAATGAAACAGTTGAACTTATTAGAAAAATTTTCTTAAACGATTATACTGATATAGTTTCTCTTAATAAAAAAGCCATACAAGAGATTTGCTATTATATTGGATTAACAACAAAAATTAATGTTTTCAGTAAGATGAGCATTTTAATTGATCCACCAAAGGCTCCAGATGAATGGGCCTTAAATATATGTAAGTCATACAAAGGCACAAGTAATTATATAAATCCTATAGGGGGGCTTGAATTTTTCGAAAAAAATAAATTTTTCGAAAATAATATTAATATTTCATTTCAAAAATTTCAGGTTATGCCTTATAAGCAATTTGAAACAACATTTGAGCCAGCATTGTCAATAGTTGATGTATTAATGTTTAATGATCGGGAAACAGTTAATTTAATGCTAGATTCCTATGAACTCATTTGAAACAGTAGTCAAAAAAGCAAGTTTACAAGAGATAAAAACACACCTTGAAGAATGCTCTGATTCTTTTTTCCCACCACTCTCAAGTTATGTTAATATTAACGATTATAGTAAAAAGTTATATAAATTATCAAGCACATTTGAAGCTTGGGAAAACGGGAAACTTGTTGGTTTAGTTGCTACGTATATGAATGATCAAAAAAAAGAAGCTTATATTTCCAACGTATCTGTTCTACCAGATTATCAAGGGAAGGGGATTTCCAAAACATTATTAAACAGGACAATAAAAGAAGCAAAGATTAAGAGTTACATATCAATTAAACTTGAAGTAAAACAAGATAATATAAAAGCAATAACTTTATATCAAAAGTTAGGATTTGAGATTTCAAGAAAACATATATTCAATAATAATCTTGAAATGAGTTTGGTATTATGAATAATTTCCCTAAACCATTAGTAAGCATTTGTTGTATAACTTACAATCATGAAAAATTTATTCAAAAAGCTATTGAAGGATTTTTGATGCAAAAAACAAATTTTGAAATTGAACTTCTGATTCACGACGACTCATCAACAGATTCCACTCCTGAAATAATTAAAAAATTTAAAAAAAAATACCCTGAAATAATTAAACCCATTTATCAAAGGGTTAACCAATATTCTTTAGGAATTGGTATTTCAATTAAATACCAGTTTCCAAGAGTTTCAGGGAAGTATTTTGCATTATGTGAAGGTGATGATTATTGGATTGATCCAAATAAATTACAAATGCAAGTTGATTATTTAGAGGCAAACAAGGACTGTGCTGTTTGCGGCACAAGAGTGAGGCGCGAATGGTTAGTAAATGGAGAAAATGTGTTTAAGGAAATTGAAGGGAATGATGAATTTGTTTACTACAACTACCTCGATATTCTTTATGGTAGAGCCGTTTCACACACAAGCACAAACCTATTTCGTAAGGAACTTATAAAAGATTTAATTAGTGTTGAAGGTGTTTATAATGGAGATAAATTGCTTTTAATGCGAGCTCTTCAAGATGGAGGATATCTAGTTGTGTTGCCTGCTGTTACTTCCGTATATCGAAATCATCAAGGAGGAGTTTGGAGTAATGCTACTAAAGAAAAGCGAAACAAATCATACTATGCACTTTTTTGTGCTTACAAAGAAGTTATTCCATCAAAATATCATAATCATGCTCTCCGTTTACGTAGCTATTACGCAACCATTCTTTTTTCAATTTCGCTTAAAAACTTTAAGTTTAAGCAAGCCTTTTCCTATTTAAGACATCTGCGTCCCTACCCTAAAAACATAAAACCATTCTTTAAGTTTTTAATAAAATAGTTTAGTTCAAAAAACGCAATTACATTGTAAATGTGAAAACAAAAAATGTATTTATAATTATTACACCCCTTCAATTAATTA
>CAZDXY010000059.1:18633-23124 GCA_964509385.1 uncultured Rikenellaceae bacterium | reverse complement strand
GCTTATTGGTATACCAACCAAATTTTTATGATGCTTCTCAATTAGCTTTTTCACCTCTTCTTTTCTAATAAAAGCGTTTTGCAAACTGTCGGATATGTTAATTTGAATTCCGGAACAAACCACTTGCTGATTTCTTGATCGGACAAAAGAAATCGTTACCAGTAGATAGGATATCACTAGAAACCACTTAAGAATTCCGAATGCAATTGCTTTCCAATTCATCTACTTCTTCTCCTTTTCTTTGAGCATATTAACTATATCAACCGCGACTTTATCAATATTACCAGCCCCCAACGTTATTAGCACATCTATCTCCTTCACTCTTAGCACATCAACTAGATTATCAAGCTTACAAATCTTTTTTTCTTTACATTTTACCTTTGTAAGGATCATTTCAGAATTTACCCCTGCTATGGGTTGCTCTCGGGCTGGATATATGGGAAGCATTATCAGCTCATCGAGTTGACTTAGGCTTTCAGCAAATTCATCTGCAAAATCTCTTGTGCGTGTGTACAGGTGGGGTTGAAATATTCCGGTGATCCTTCTATTTGGGAAAATCTCTTTTAACGACCCAATGGCAGCGCTTAACTCTTTGGGATGATGTGCGTAATCATCAATATAAACGATCCTCTTGCTCTTATAGCGCAAATCGAATCTACGGGATATTCCTTTAAATGAAAACAATCCTTTCTGTAACACCTCATCGGATATTCCCCAAATCAAGGCAGCGGCCGAAGCCGCTATGGCATTCTCCACATTATACCTTCCTAATACACCAAGGCTAATTTTTTCAAAATTACCGAATGGAGTAATCAGATCGAAAGAGTAGAAACCATTCTTATGGCTCACATTTTCAGGGTAGAAATCAGCCCTTTCTTCACCTGAATAGGTATAAATCGAAATATCTTTCCTTTTCCCAGCAATCTCTTCTAAACCTTTCTTAATGATTAGCACGCCACCAGGAGTAATATTGGACACAAATGCTTCAAAAGCCTCTTTAACCTTAGCGTGATCATCATATATATCAAGATGATCCGCATCCACCGATGTTACAATGGCTAACTGCGGATTTAAGCTTAAAAAACTCCTGTCGAACTCATCAGCTTCGACAACCAAACGATTTGCTCCCTTATCGCCCAACACCAAATTGCCATTAAAATTCTTTGAAATTCCACCCAGAAAAGCATCACATCGTTGAGGGGTTTTTGAAAGCAAGTATGCCAGCATGGTTGATGTGCTGGTTTTACCATGTGTCCCAGAAATGGCAGCAGTTGCGTAATCATTGGCTATCAAGCCAAGCGCTTTTGCTCTCTTTATTACTGTATTTTTTTTTCTCAAAAGATAGTTAAACTCTTTATGATCCTTTGGTATAGCCGGTGTATAGATTACAAGCAGTTCGTTGGGGTTATCCAAAAAATCTTTTGGTATGCGGTTGATATTATCCTCATGGTGAATGGCAATTCCCTCGTTGCTTAGCTCCGCAGTAAGGGAGGTTGGGGTACTGTCGTACCCAGCCACCATTTTTCCAATACGATTGAAATAGCGGGCTAAAGCACTCATGCCAATGCCACCAATGCCAATGAAAAATACCCGTTTTATGTCATTCAGGTTCATGCTAAATCAATCCTTAAGCTTTATTGTTTATTGCAATTTCCACTACCTTCTTCGCTATAGAAACTGCTGAATTGGGTAGTGCTAATTTTTTTACATTAATTGATAGCTTATTCAGTTCCTCCAAGCTGCTTATCAATTCAATGGCTTTACCAATCAATTTTGTAGGAGCATCGAAGTCTGTAATAAGCTCTGCCGCCTCCCTCCTCACCAATGCCTTTGCGTTTTTGGTTTGATGATCCTCAGCAACATTGGGTGAGGGTACAAGAATTGCTGGTTTCCCCAATAAACATAACTCCGAAATAGTGCAGGCTCCTGCTCTTGATATCACCAAATCGGCTGCAGAATATGCAAAGTCCATTCGATTGATAAAATCAAATAGTCTAATACTTTCAAACTTTTTGGCATCCAACTCCGCCTTAATATCATGGTAATAAAGTTTACCCGTTTGCCAAATAAGGAATGTATCTTTTTGCTCTTCAAAACGATCAACGTCTGCCAATATGCTTTGATTGATTGTTCTTGCACCAAGGCTACCTCCAACAACCAGTATAACCCTTGAATTTGTTGGAATTTCAAAAAAGTCCAACGCTTCTTTTGCCTTTGGCATAATACTATCAAGTCCCTGTCTCACTGGATTCCCTGTGATAACAAGCCTTTCGGCTGGAAAATATTTATCCATTCCTTCGTAAGCAACACAAATTGCCTTTGCCTTTTTTGCCAGCAACCTGTTGGTTATTCCAGCATATGAATTTTGCTCCTGAATTAATGTTGGTATATCCTTGCGTTGTGCTACCCTTAGAATAGGTCCACTGGCATATCCACCCACACCAACCACAACATCGGGTTTAAACTCCTTTACAATAACAGAAGCCAACCTAATACTTTTCAGCAACTTAGGAATGAAACTAACATTCTTTAGCGTTAACTTTCTTTGTAGACCAACAACGGGTAGACCCACAATACGATAGCCAGCAGCAGGTACCTTTTCCATCTCCATCCTTCCCTCAGCACCAACAAAAAGGATGTCCACTTCGGGATTGATCTCCCTAAGGGCATTGGCAATGGATACTGCGGGGAAAATATGCCCCCCCGTTCCACCTCCGCTAACTATCACCTTTAAGCTCTTCTTCTCCATCAAAAAGTTCCGCTTTATTTTGACTTCTACTTATGCTGAGTAAAATACCAACTGCAACACTCGAAAACAGTAAAGATGTTCCCCCCATACTAACCAGTGGCAAGGTTTGTCCTGTAACAGGAATTAGATTTACTGCTACAGCCATATTAACCATAGCCTGAAAAACAATGATAAGGGTTAATCCTATTGCCAAAAATGCAGGAAAAGTTCTCCGAGCTTTTTTCACTATTAAGCCAGCCCGATACAATAGGATTAAGTATAAAAACAATACCACAAAACCACCAATAATTCCATACTCTTCGATTATAATAGCATAGATAAAATCGGAGTATGGGTGTGGCAAAAAATTCCTCTGTGTGCTATTACCAGGTCCCTTTCCAATAAAGCCTCCTGTGGCAATGGCAATCTTCGATTGCTGTGCCTGGTAGTTTTCACCACCCTCCGATCGTGCATAATTTTCTATCCTGTTTTTCCATGTTTGCACCCTATTTATGGTGTTTGTTTGTAGAGCGATGTAAACAAAAATTCCTGCAATTACTATAGCAATTCCTGTTAGTCCAAGCAAATGCTTCATGCTAACCCTTCCAATAAAAAGCATTATCCAGCAAATAATACCAAGCATTAATGCGGTAGAAAAATTTGCGGGGAGTATTAACAAGCATACAATGCCTATGGGAATAGCAAGCGGTAAAAATGTTTTTTTTAAGTCGTTAATATCATTTTGTCTTAATGATAGGATACGAGCAACATACATTATCAATGCCAACTTGGCAAAATCGGAAGTTTGTATGGTCACACCCAAACCAGGTAGCTCTAGCCATCTGGCAGCCTGATTTATGTTTGTACCAAAAAAAAGAGTAATTACAAGTAACGGTATGGCAATATATAGAAGCATTGGGGCAAATGGCGAATAGACCCTATAGTGTATTAGATGAGTTAGGAAGATAATTGCTAACCCGGCCACCAAAAAACTCAATTGCCTAATGAAGTAGTATGTGGTGTTCCCTCCCTGAAAGCGATAAGCCAGCGATCCTGTTGAGCTGTAAACAGCAAGCAGTGAAAAGATTGATAGTAATATCACTATCAGCCAAATTACCCTATCGCCTTTGAAATACCTGCTAAATACTCCTTCCATTACTCATTTTCTTTACTATAAATTACGTACAGCTTGTTTAAACTGTCTTCCCCTGTCCTCATAATTCTCAAATAGATCGAAACTTGCACAGGCAGGGGAAAGCAATACAATATCACCAGGCTCTGTCAATCTATATGCCTGGGCAACGGCATCCTGAGCTGATCTTACATCAATCAACATAGGTACCTTGTCAGCGAATGCCTCGTGTAATTTTGCATTGTCGATACCCAGACAAATTAGAGCCTTCACCTTTTCTTGAACCAAATGATATAGCTCTGAATAATCGTTGCCCTTATCAACACCTCCTGCTATCCAAACAACGGGTGCATCCATGCACTCAAGCGCATACCAAGTTGAGTTCACATTGGTAGCTTTGGAGTCGTTAATGTATTGAACGCCTCGAACTTTGATAAGGCGCTCGAGCCTATGCTCAACCCCTTGAAAATCGGAAAGGCTTTCCCGAATAACATCCTTACGGATGTTTAACACATGGCCAGCAATACCAGCAGCCATGGAGTTGTAAACGTTGTGACGCCCCTTGAGCGCCAAGTCGTTAATTGACATGTTGAAGTCGCTATCGTTATAGTTTACGAACATTGAATTATCT
>CAZDXY010000059.1:0-18546 GCA_964509385.1 uncultured Rikenellaceae bacterium | reverse complement strand
GGTTACTTCATCATCGGAACAGAATATAAAACATTCATCCTCCGATAAATTTTTAGTAATTCTGAATTTGGAATTCACGTAGTTCTCCATTTTATAGTCATACCTGTCGAGATGATCGGGTGAAATATTCAACAGAATGGCTATATCAGGTTTGAAGGAAAAGATACCATCCAACTGAAAACTGCTGAGTTCAATCACATAGTAGTCATACTCATACTCTGCAACCTGAAAGGCAAAGCTGTTACCTACATTGCCTGCCAACCCAACGTTTAGCCCAGCCTTTCGCATCATATGGTAGATAAGTGTAGTTGTTGTTGTTTTACCATTGCTACCCGTTATACAAATCTTGATGGCATTGGTGTAACGTCCTGCAAATTCAATCTCGGATATAACAGGAATATCCTTTTTCAGTATCTCCTGTATGATAGGTACCTTATCAGGAATTCCCGGTGATTTTACAACTTCATCGGCCGAAAGGATAAGATCCTGCGAGTGATTATTCTCCTCCCAGGCAATTTTATACTTCTTAAGCAGCTCCTTATACTTTGCCTTAATTCCACCCGAATCGGAAAGAAAAACATCAAAGCCTTTTTTCATCGCTAGCACTGCTGCACCCACACCGCTCTCGCCTCCACCCAACACAACAATTCGTTTCTTTTTCTTCTGGGCTTCCATTTTACCGAATTTTAAGTGTAACCACTGAGAAAACTGCCAACATAATGGCAACAATCCAGAATCTAATTACAATTTTAGATTCGGGGTATCCTTTCTTTTGGTAATGATGGTGCAAAGGAGCCATCAGAAAAACCCTTCTTCCCTCTCCATACTTTCGCTTTGTTCGCTTGAAATAGCTTACCTGTATCATAACTGAGAGGGTTTCGACAAAGAAAATCCCGCAAAGTATAGGAATTAAGAGTTCCTTTCGGATAAGAATGGCAAAAACTGCTAAGATACCACCTATGGCAAGGCTTCCTGTATCGCCCATAAACACTTGTGCAGGATAGCTATTGTACCACAAGAATCCTATGGCAGCACCAATGAATGCGCTCATGAATACAACCAGTTCCCCTGTATGGGGGATATACATTATGTTAAGATAATCGGCATATATTACGTTACCCGAGAGATATGCAAACACCCCCAATGTTGTCCCAATAACTGCACTCACCCCTGTCGAAAGCCCATCAAGTCCATCTGTTAAATTTGCACCATTCGATACTGCGGTAACAATAAAAATTACAATTAGCACAAATACCACCCATGCCAGCTTTTGCGACCATTCGCCCTTAAAGGGAATAAGGTATTCGTAGTCAAACTCATTATTCTTGAAGAAAGGAATTGTAGTTTTAGTCGTTTTTTGGTTGGGTGTTAGGCTATAGCGTTGCTGTGGTGTCGTTACTTCGCCTTCAACAATCTCAATGCTTTCGGCAACTTGACTTTTCGCCACTTTTTCACGAACTACAATATCGGGGCTTAAATACATTGTAAGCCCAACAAAAAGTCCAAGCATAACCTGTCCTAAAATTTTTAGTTTACCCGATAAACCCTTCTTGTCCTTCAAAAAAACTTTAATGTAATCGTCGGTAAAACCTACTATGCCAAGCCAAACTGTAGTAACCAGCATTACAATCACATAGATGTTTTTTAGGTTGCCAAAAAGAATCACCGGAATAATGATTGAAAGAAGGATAATGATCCCACCCATTGTTGGAGTTCCCTTCTTTTGCATTTGCCCTTCGAGTCCAAGGTTTCTAACATCCTCTCCTATCTGCATTCGCTGCAGATACTGTATGATTCTTTTTCCTATCAGCAGCGAAAAAAACAGCGATGTGATTACCGCAAGACCTGATCGGAAGGATATATACTGAAACATTCCTGTTCCGGGTACATCTAAACGATCGAGGAAATCGACTAAGTAATAGATCATGCTTTCAAGGTTTTAAAGATTTCTAGTACTTCCTCCTTATCATCGAAATGATGCTTAACTCCTTGAACCTCCTGATAGGTTTCGTGCCCCTTTCCGGCAATCAGAATAATATCTCCTGACGAAGCCAATAAACAAGCCGTACGAATGGCCTCACGCCTATCGACAATGGTAAGGACTTTTCCAACCTGTGATGCTTCCACACCCTTTTTCATATCATTTATTATATCAGAAGGATCCTCATTCCTTGGATTGTCCGAGGTTAAAATCACCATATGACTTCCCTGAACTGCTACCTGAGCCATTACGGGTCTTTTAGATTTATCTCTATTGCCCCCTGCACCAACTACCGTTATCAATTTATGTCCCTCCTTCTGAATTTTTGCTATGGTGGATATCACATTATCCAGAGCATCGGGAGTATGAGCATAATCAACCACAGCAGCAATGCCGCTATCTGAAACAATCTGTTCAAATCGCCCACTAACAGTACCCATCCCGCTAATGGCAGTAAGTATTGAATGCTTTTCGAATCCAAGGATTCGAGCAATGGAGTATACTGCCAGAACGTTGTATGCATTAAAACCACCAATAAGTCTACACCAGAGTTCGGTATTATCGATACTAAGCAACATACCATCAATCTGGTGTTCAATAACTTTACATCGATAATCTGCCATTCCTCGAAGTGAGTAGGTGTAAACCTTAGCCGAAGTGTTCTGCACCATCACCCTTCCGTTGCGATCATCGACATTGATAAGCGCAAATGCATTAGGTGTAAGATTATCGAAGAATTGTTTTTTTGCCTTTATATACTCACTGAAAGTGTTGTGGTAATCCAAATGGTCGTGGGTGATATTGCTAAACGCCCCACCTGCATAGTCAACTCCAGCAATTCTATTCTGAACAATTGCATGAGAGCTTACCTCCATGAAACAATGTGTGCACCCGCAATCAACCATACTTCTAAGCAGTCGGTTTAACTCAATGGCATCGGGTGTAGTATGGGTAGCAGGAACAAGTTCTTCACCAATGTAATTATTCACTGTAGATATAAGCCCAGCCTTTCCTCCAAGCATATTGATCAATCTGTATAGCAGGGTTACTGTTGTAGTCTTACCATTGGTTCCGGTTATGCCCACAAGTTTTATCGATCTTGAAGGAAAATCGTAAAATGCCGATGCAATTTCACCTAGCGCTACTGAAGAATCTTTAACCCTGATATAAACCACATCCTTCGAAACACCCTTTGGAAGGATTTCGCAAACCACAGCCGAGGCTCCCTTTTCAATGGCAAGGGTAATAAAATCATGTCCATCAGCCTGAGTCCCTTTTATCGCTATGAAAAGGCTTCCCTTTTCAATCCTCCTCGAATCAAATGATATGGAACTTATAGAAATATCTGTATTGCCCTCTATTTGAAGGATTTGAGTATTTGACAGTATGTCTGGGAGTCTTTTCATTATCATCACCCCATGCTCATTTCCAGAATAATTCTATCCCCATTCCTTGCCCTGTTACCGGGTAAAATGGATTGACTTCTTACTGTTCCTCTACCATTTACAACCACCCTAAGCCCTGCGTTTTCGAGTAAGAAAATGGCATCCTTAAGGCACATGCCTACCACATCAGGAACTAAATTGTCAACTATTGTTCTGTTCTTGATATCAATAGCCTCATGGTTTCTTTGAGTATTTACCCATTCCTGATTAGGTGCTTCATCAACGGTTGGAATCTTTAATGATGAAAAAACTGTTAATAGTTCAGGCTTATAACCACTTTTTGATTCGGGCAATTCAACCAGCTGTGGTTTTCTGCTAACCTCAGGAAACCACTGCGAATTGGTGGAATATACTTTATCTGCTATCTCCTTAAAAATTGGGCCTGCAACCACGTTTCCGTAGTAAACGCTTCGCGAAGGCGAATTAACCACTACAATACAGGAGAACTTTGGATCTTCGGCTGGGAAATAACCAACAAACGAAGCCTGATGGCTCACACCGGAATCACCCCTATACCCCGAAACCCCTCTTGCAATTTGAGCAGTACCGGTTTTGCCAGCTATCTTATAGTTTGTATTCCTAAGGTTTTTTGCAGTACCATTTTCTACCACTCCCTCAAGTACTTCTCTAACCTCTTTTAATGTCCTTTTTGAACATATCGAGGGATTGATCACTTCTGTTCTAAAAATCCTTTCAGTTTGACCATGCTTGCGAATTGAATGAACAAATCTAGGTTTAACCATTTTGCCATTGTTTGCTATGGCATTGTAAAAAGTAAGAATTTGAAGGGGTGTAAGTTTCACCTCGTAACCAATGCTCATCATCTGAAGCGAAATTCCCGACCATAGTTTATCCCCAGGATATTTAATGTACGGAACAGCTTCGCCCTTTATGGAAAGGCCTAAGGGTTGGTTAAGATTCATCGCATATAGCCTATCAATAAAGTTTTTCTCCTTATCCTTATAATATTTGGTAATTAATTCTGTCATAGCCACGTTCGATGAAAACTCAAACGCCTCTTTTATGGATATCTTTCCAAAACCACCCTCTTTGGAGTCGGTAATCACCTTATCGTAATACTGAACTTGCCCCTTTTTTGTATTGATCGTATCATTAAGTGTAATAAAGCCATCTTCCAGTAAGGCTATAAGCAACGCTAATTTAAAGGTCGACCCTGGCTCTGCTCCTTCTCCAATGGCATAGTTAAATGCCTCGGAGTAAGAGCCATCATTATTTCTGCGAAGATTTGCAATTGCTTTTACCTCTCCTGTTTTAACCTCCATTAATACAACAGAACCATGACTAGCTTCATGCTTCTTTAGTTGCATCCGCAATGCCTTTTCAGCAACATCCTGCAGGGTAACATCAAGGGTGGTAATCACATCCATACCATCCTGTGGCTCCATATGCATTGGGCTACTAACTTCAACCCATGTATTTCCTGAAGCTCTTTGCCATAGGCTAACCCCTGCCTTTCCACGTAGTATATGATCATAGGCTCCCTCAACACCCACTGCCACTCCATCTTCGTTTACCAATCCAATTGTTCTTGAAGCGAGACTTGAATGGGGCTTGATCCTTCTATTGACTTGAGCAGGGATAAACCCACCCTGGTTTGGACTTAATCGAAATAATGGAAACTTGCTTATTTCTTTCAATTCCAAATAGTTTACTTGCCTTGGACCTATGAGATAATACCTGTTGTTTCGTTCAAATTTTCTGGCATTTACAAGCTCTGATTTGTAAGAATAGTGGGATTTATCTTTAAAAAATCTCGCCAACAAAATGGCAAGGGAATCAACATTGGCATTGAAAAGTTCATCAGTTAGCCCTGCAGCGCGTAAATCCATTCTAATCTCAAAGTACGGAACAGATGTGGCCAACAACCTACCATCAATGGCACAAACATCTCCCCTGTTCGGTTCAATGGTAATATCTTTATAGGTTATAGTTTTTGCAATAGCACGTAGTCGGTTACCCTCAACGAGTTGTATATGCAGAATTTTACCAAGAATGGCCAATCCAAGTAGGATGAAAACCACATATACAAAACCAAACCTAAACAGTATTTCCCGCTTTACCGACATTTCGATCTCTTTTAAAGCTTTGCTTTTATCTTTTTTGGTGGCACTACCGATTCCTCTAATCCCAATCCCTTTTCCTCAACCAGTCGCGAAACCTGACTTTGTGTACTAATAAACATTAGCTGCGATGCTGTAGTAATGGATTCGGCCCTTAGATTCTTTACTTCAACCTGTAATGCTTGTCCTTCCCTTACTAGCTTCTCGTATCTATACCGATTTGCGATGTAGACAATAGCCAAAAAGGCAAGGAAAAAGATGTATGGGATTTGACTGGTTACGGATTCCCTATTCAGCACATTACCGTTAAGGATACTCCTCAATCCCCCCAATCTTTTTGCTTCCTTCGGGCTGGCCTTTGCATCGATAAACTCAACGGTTTTCCCTTCCTCATTTATCATACTCTCTCTCCTATTCTTAATTTGGCACTTCTAGCTCTGGGATTTCTATCCACTTCTTCTGCCGAGGGCATAATTACCTTTCGATTTATTTGTCTGAAAGGAGATGTTACATTTCCAAAAAAATCCTTCCCAACCTTACCCTGAAAATTTCCTGTTTTCATAAAGTTTTTCACTAACCTATCCTCAAGCGAATGATAGGATATTACAACAAATCGACCCCCGCTCTTAAGGGCATTCCCCGCTTGATTTAACATCTGCTGCAACGAATCGATCTCTCTGTTTACCTCTATCCTTAATGCCTGAAAAAACTTCGATAGCTCCTTATTGAGTGAGTTCTTAGGAAAAAGTGGGCTAATTAACCCACTCAACTGCTGCATTGATTCGATAGCAACCTTTTCTCTCTCTTTACAGATTAGGTTTACAATTCTTTTTGAATTGGGTAACTCCCCATAATTTTTAATGATACCATTTAGCCTTTCAGGGTCGTATGAATTTATGACTTCCCTAGCTGTTAATTCTGCATCCAAATTCATTCGCATGTCCAACGGACCATCAAAACGAAACGAAAATCCACGCCCCGGGGAATCAAAATGGTGCGAAGACACACCCAGATCTGCCAGAATTCCGTCAATTGTAACAATGTTGAAGTACCTTAAATAATTTGACAGGTATCTGAAGTTTGCATGGACAAAACGAAATCTTGGATCCTGAATGCCATTGACCATTGCCTCTTTATCCTGATCAAATCCGATTAGCGTACCTTTAGGAGATAAGTTTTTGATGATCTCACGCGAATGCCCACCCCCACCGAAGGTTAAATCGACGTAAGTTCCGTCGGGTTTGATGTTCAACCCTTCTATACTCTCTGCCAGCAATACAGGCACATGATAAGCCATTACTCACCACTTAAAGGAGATGAACCCAAAATTTTTTCTGCAAGCTGGGCAAATTGTTGTTCGTCGGTTTTGTGTTCATCATATCTCTCTTTTGCCCAAATCTCTATTCGGCTATCCTGCCCAGTGAGAACCAAATCCTTCCCTGCATCTACCATTTCCAGCAAACGTTTTGGGAATAATAGCCGTCCGTTTGAATCAAGGATAAGCTCCGCTGTCCCTCGATAGAATTCTCTCAGAAACTGGTTATGCTCTCTATTGTAGGGATTAGTGTTTCGCCTGATCAGCTCATTCTGTCTATTCCACTCTTCGATGGTGAAGAGTACCAAGCAACCTTCGAAAATGTCCTTCTTCAACACATAGCGATCGGGGGACGCAGACTTATTCTGCTTCCTAAAGGCAGCAGGGAAAAGCATCCGCCCTTTCTCGTCTACCCTGCATACGTAATCGCCAATGAATGAAGTGATCATACTTTTTTATTTCAAAAAGTAAAATTATATTAAAAATTTCCATTTTCAACCACTTTTTCCCACTTTTTCCCACTTTGTTAATAACTTTTTTTCTAAAAAAATTTCCGAACTATTTAACTGGCTTACTCTTACAAATGATCAGCACTTGTTTTGTGGCATTATCTAATTGTAAATCTGAATGTTAATTGACGACGCCGAACTTGAGGTTGGCAACAAATGAAAGCATGGAGTTAGTCTCTCTCATGAAAAAAAGATATTGTTCCAATACATTCTGTTGACCATGTCTTTTGAAAGGATTAAATTGTAGTCTATATTTGCACGAACACCTTCAAATAATCAAAACTATAAAATAGGGCGAGATGGTTTTTAAGATAATGGTTTTTCTAACATTGGCGCTGCATATTGCTGCAACAGTAGTATCATTACGTTTAACCCGACGAACAAAGTACAATGTGTCATGGGTCTTAATAACCATAGGATTTGCTTTCCTCTTGACACGACGCGTTATTGAAGCCTTACCGTTTTTCATTGACTTTGATCCTCAGGAATATCGAATGCTTTACATATGGTTCGGCATTATTGCTTCTCTTTGCCTAACGGCAGGGTTGATTCTTGTTGGGAGAATATTCAAGTATATGGAAAAGATGGAAAAGGAAAAGCGTGAAACAGAAAAGAAATTTTTAGCCGTTACAATCCAAGCCGAAGAAAGAGAACGGGCTAGAGTTTCAAAGGATATTCACGATGGTTTAGGCCCATTGCTATCCACAATAAAAATGTCAGTTTCGGCTTTAAAAAAGGGTGATGACAAACCCAATAAGGTTGTAATTCTGAATAATCTTGACACGATCATCAATGAGGCTATAAAGTCCATTAAGGATATCTCGGATAATTTAAGCCCTCATGTGATTGAAAATTTTGGCTTGGTTAAAGCATTGTCAAACTTCATCCAAAAAATAAACGCCACAAAAAAAATCAAAATCAATTTTTCTAATCATCTAAACAACACTCGCCCCAACAATGATATTGAAATTGTACTTTACCGAGTGATCTGCGAATTGATTACAAATACAGTTAAGCACGCTGAGGCTAAAAACATTTACATTTCGATTGATCACGATGCTAAAAACCTGTACGTAGATTATCAGGATGATGGCTTAGGCTTTGAGGTAGATTCGCTATTTAAACCTTACGTAAAGGGATTGGGCTACTACAGCATGTTCTCAAGAATTAGCTCTATCAACGGGCAAATCGTAACAAATTCTTCGGACGAGAAAGGAACTATTATTAAAATTTCGATTCCATTTAACTATGAAAAGCGATAAAACCTACAACATAATTATTGTTGATGATCATGCTTTGTTTCGCAATGGTCTTAAAATTTTGTTGAATGCACACGAATCATTCAATGTAGTTGCCGAAGCATCGAATGGTTTTGAATTTCTAAATGCCCTTGAAATTGTGCCTGTCGATATAGTTTTAATGGACATTTCAATGCCTGAGATGGATGGTGTTGAGGCAACTAAAATTGCCCTAAAAAACCACCCGGAACTGAAAATAATTGCACTTTCAATGTTTGGTGATGAGGACTATTACTACAAAATGCTTGAAGCGGGAGCCTGTGGTTTTCTCTTAAAGGAGTCGGAAATTGATGAGGTATTTACAGCATTGTTCAATGTTATTGAGGGTAAAAGCTATTTCTCTCAAATGCTGCTACAAAATTTGATCACTCTTATCAAAAACACTTCTGAAAAGCCTGAAAAGGTTGACGATCTATCAGATCGTGAAATCGATATAATTTCTCTAATTTGCCAAGGGCTCTGCAACAATGAAATTGCGGAAAAACTTTTGCTAAGCAAAAGAACTGTGGAAAAGCATCGGTCAAATATTCTTTTTAAAACTAATTCGAAAAATACAGCCGCATTGGTAGTTTATGCCATTAAAAATGGCCTTGTAAATATCTGATCGTAAATCTCTACTAGGATACAATTTTTTTACCTTTCACCCCAGATAATAACGAGTCAAAAATTATAGCTCATTTATGGAATTCCAAAGTTTTTCTCGATGGTACTCCTTGTTATGAATTTTACAATCCTGAAGCTGGTTAACGTAATCGGTAGTGTATATCATTTGCTCCAGAAAATCGGGAGCACGGTTTGTACCTTCCCCTGTATTAACTAAAACCGTTTCGCTATTCTTTATTCTGTTCTCTTTCAGGGCTTTGAAAAAACCTGCCATACAAACAGCCGAAGCGGGTCCTAGTAATACTTTCTTCTCAAATGCAACTAATCTCGCAATGTCAACAAGCTTTTCTTCCTTAATTCGGATAAATGTTCCATTGGTCTTTTCAACCAACTTGGCAATAAGGGGATAAGTAGCAGGGTTGCCTGTTGCCAAAGTGGGAACGGCTGTTTGGGGCGCTTCAAGAACTGGGTACTCTTTCTCAAAACCTGAAGGAAAATTATTCTTTTCTGCATTCTCCCATGCCTGTACCATAGGATCACACTTATCGGGTTGTACCATTAGTAGCCTTGGATTTTTGATATGTGGAAATACATTTGCTATTTCCCTAACCCCCTTATCAATGGCAATGGGGCCAGTGCCTCCACTGATTGCCTGAATGTATACATCAGGAAATTTTTTCAGCTGTCTCAGCCATTCAAACACCATAGTTTTTTTTGCCTCAACTCGAATGGGATCAATATTTCCGGATGATATGAGTACATTGTTCTGCTGCGCAAATTGTGCAGCAATAACCTTTGCTTTGGCATAGTCGCCTGTTACCCTATACACTTTTTGGCAAAATGCACTTATAACCGCTTCGGATGCTTTTAAGGCATTATCGGGAATAAAAACAGAGCATAATATATCGCCTAGTGCTAGGTATTTACTATAGGATGTGGCAGTATTTCCCGTAGAAGCAACAATATAATGCTGTATGTTATGCTCTTTAAATAAACTTGCCGCAAGCGATGCCGCAACATCTTTGAAAGTACCGGTTCCACCATTTAGATCGTTTCTATAAACCCACACCTCACATTTTATTCCATGCTCTTTTTGAGCATAGTCTTCCAGAAAATTCCATCTTTCAAGAGGTATTGCTCCCTCATTGCATGAAACAATGTTTTGTTTATGGATTAAGGGTAAATAATCGAAATATTGCCAAAAACTCTCCGGGGCTCCATTAAAGTTTGATGTTAACTTGTTGTAATCGCTATGATACCAAACCTCTGAGTGCTTGCTTCCACATTTTGGGCATAGCTGATTTTGCTCAAACCAATGCTTAAAGCTGGGCGTTATGTGTTTGCAGTTTTTACACTCCAAAAAATACTTGTTTTGTTGCATGAATCGAAATTATTATTGTTGAAATATGGACTTCAGATAAATTCACTTCGCATTATCAAGGAACAAAAATAATTATTCATTTATAAGAACCCCGTAAAGTTCATTTGAATATACTTTCTCGGAGACTTTTTTGTTTGTCACAATATTTTTTGCAACAATTTCAGCAATATCCATTACTGCCGCCTTATTACCATGAACAAATGATTTCTTACATAAGGGACATGCAGTAACAAGAACGTCAGGTCTTTCTTTTGTAAGTTCATCAAGTGCATGATCACGAATTTTGAGCTGAAGTCTAAGGTCGAGAATTGCATTAGATAAGCTTCCTCCGCAGCAAAGGCTGTTCTCTCTCTCATTGTCTGATACAAGAAGAGAAAAGTTTTTCAGAATATTTCGTGGCTGTTCATATATGCCTGTACCCCTCCCCAATTCGCAAGGATCGTGATAAACGGCAGTGATATTTGTTGGCTTTAACTTGATTTTTTTACTGTTAATCAACTTTTCAATGTACTCGGTATGGTGCATTACAGGAATATTCAAATTATACTCTTCCTTGAACGATTTATAGCAGATCGGACAAGAAGTAACGAGCAACTTCGCTTTTGATGAGTTGATCATTCTTGAATTTTTAATGACCAAATTTTTCGCTTGCTGAACAAAGCCTTGTTGTCTCATGGGCCTACCACAGCAAACGCCTTTATCTTCGTCCATAAACCAGTAGCTGACCTGAGCACTTGCAAATATTTTTTTCATTGAGTGAATTATGCTGGGAGTCAAATGGGTCATACAGCCAGCATAGTAAATCACATCAATATTTTCTTGATTTTCAATACTTTTTGTGTATTCGTAGTAAAATTTTCCGGGGATCTCTTCCTTATTCCTATATTGTTGCCTTACTAAAGTCAATTCCAATCCAACTGGGCATTCATTGGAACATCTGCCACACATCAGGCAATTGTTTACAACCTCATCGCTTAATGTATTGTAACGAGTATCTCTGATAAAGTAAACCGATTGAACATTACCCAATTGAGCTGCAAAATTTAATTGGCATGAATCAATACAAATTCCGCATCGAGAGCAGGAGTTGATCTGAATATCTGTGTATCCCGAATGATGTTCGCCAGCAGTGGCTCCCCAATTTCTCAGGAATATTAATACTACCTCTATGGGAATGTGCATATATCTTGAATAAGGTAATGCCACAAAGAAGAAGAACAACGAAAGGGAATATGCCCACCATAGTGGTAACTCCATAAAAGATGCTGCAGATGTAGGTATTAGCTGACCGATAGATCCTGTTAAAAAACCTCCATTGCTATGAAGTGCATCGGTTGTTGACTCGGCTAAAAGTCTTAATGGAAATATCAACCATAAAGAGGTTAGTGCAATTCTATCGAAACTACTATGTCGAGTAGTTTTTTTCATGCCAAGCAGGGAGGATTTCATGCGTTTAATAAAGGCTAGAGCAAGTCCTGAAAGGACAATTAGAAGCAAGAAATCCATGATAAAGGTTAGCTGTGTGCTGAACAAAAATGTATGTTTTTCAACTGCAAAGAAGTTGAAGAAAATGGCTAACCAAGGGGGTTCAAAAAAAGTACCTGCATATAATGAAGCCTTTACTTTTCCAAAAACAATAAGCAAGAACCAACCAAAAGCCAAGCTCATGTGCATGTAACCAAGCACCGGATTCTTCCGATAGATGTTACGATGGATAAGGGCTTCCCTAAAAACCTCGCTTATGGCACGAATCGTTTTTATGGTAAAGATGTTTTGCTTAACAATGAATTTCTGCTTTCTGTCTAAGCTGGTAGTCCATTTATAAACTTTATAGACTATAACCGCAAAAAGAATTGCAGCTCCAGCAGTAAATGGAATTACAAACGGATGAAAGCTCATTATTTTATCCTTTTATAGTTAAGGTTATCCAGTATTATCCTCATATTGTATACTATTGCTCTGGTGTTTACTCCCCTGTTGCAAACCAGTCTACACTTTCCACAAAGCATACATTTGTCCAGTTCATCTGCTAAACCATCAAACTGTCCACGCCGAAACAGCAAATGAATTTTACGGAAGTTAAAATCAGTATGATTTCTTGCGGAGCAGGTTGCCGTACAAGCTCCACACATAAGGCAAAGCTTTGCTGATGGAACTTTATCAATTATTTTCTGATAAACCGATAAATCCGCTTTATCCAGATCGATTGTTCTCGATTTCGATATTGAAAATCCTAAATCTTTCATTCGGGCACACCTTTTAAGTAATAGCCAATTTCAAGGGCTGCGGCACGTGCATCTGCCATGGTTTCAGGCATTGTTAAAGGTCTTTTACAAGTACCCGCTAAAAAAAAGCCCTCGTTCTTTGTCTTGTTATCAGCGCTGTGTAAACTCAAACTTTTGGCAAAACTATACTCACCATTTATTCCAACCTGTTTGGCAATCATCGATGTTCCCTCAGAAGCCTCAATACCTATCATTAGAACTAACAGGTCTACAGACATTTTCAGGGGAGTTTGGCTTAGGGTATCTTCGCATTTAATCTGCAAACGGTTGTCAATGGTTGGCGAAACCTCAGAAATTCGACCCCTAATGTAATTCACATTGTAATCCTCTTGCGATTTTCGGTAAAGCTCTTCGTAGAATTGCCCCGACATGCGAATATCCATGTAAAAACAATATGCTTCAACATCTGGAAGTAACTTTTTGGCTTCAATGGATAACTTAACTGCATTTATGCAGCATACTCTCGAACAATAGTGGTTGCCCACTTTTTCATCACGCGATCCAACACAATTCAAAAAGGCTATTCTCTGTGGCTTTTTTTCGTATGGAGTCAGGATTTTACCTTCTTTATACATTTCCTCGAATTCCACCGAAGTAATAACACCCTTGTAAATACCATAGCCTAATTCTTCCTTGTATTTGGCATCGAAAGTTTTGAAACCGCTGGCAAGTAAAACAGCTTTTGCTGTATACTCTTCACCCTTTTCGGTTTGTACATGCCAATCCTTATCATCTTTATGAACTTTTGCAACCCCAGTATTTTTGAAAATTTTAATATTGTTATGCTTTGTTTTCTGTAACAATAAACTTCTTATCTCTGAGGCATCCTGAAAATTTGGGAATAGAGTTGCAGCTATATTCATGTGCCCGAATAGTTCATCTTCTTTCTCGAAAAGGAAAACCTGAACATCGTTTCGGGCAAGGTCGTACGCTGCTTCAATGCCAGCAGGCCCTCCACCAATTATAATTACATCTGTTTTCTTCATGTTTTTTCTAAACTTTCAAATTCATTGGTTTTTCTGGTTCTGTGAGTTGTTTTCCCGTTTTTCCTACATACTTATCTTTGGGATTGTATTCTATTCCCATCTTTTCAAGCAAAGGCTCTACCTGAACCTGATGAACTTGCAATCCCAAATCCCAAGGATTATATCCGAGCAATAGTCCTGTTAGCTCTTCATAAGTTAATACAGGGATTCCCCTCTTTTCATCGTCGTATGTAATGCCTTCAGTTTCAGCAATGGTATATTGCCATCTGTCCATGAACATGTTACACCCAGGACAATTGGTGAGGATAAAGTCTGGCTTGAAGGGTTGCATCGACTCAAATTTCTTTTTTGAGTTAGCAGCAGAATAACCCCTGTTGGCCAGAACTAAGTATTGGCTAAATCCAAATCCACAGCAATGCCTCCTTTCGGGGTAGTCAACAACTTCACCTCCCCATTCCTCTATCATACCAACAAGAACTTGAGGAAATTCGGCTCCTCCCTTCACATGGCGCGGAAAAATTTTTGCATAGTGACACCCTATATGCTCAACAACTTTAAGAGGTTTTCCTGTTCTCACATTGGTCAAGCTATACTTCATTTTGTCCTTTAAGGCTTTGCGATTTTTGTAAATAATATCACAGGGGTGAGCTATGTTTTCTGGCATTTTAAAATCTTTACCCGTAGCTTCTTTAAGGTAACCCTTTATCTCCTCAAGTTTTTCAGGGAAATGATGCCACATATCCACCATCTCATTAACAAGGCCGAATGAAGTAATGCATGATGGCACAAAGTTTTTATATCCAGCCTCAGTCATCAAAGCGAAAAGGCGTGCTACTACGGTCATGGTTGTATCCAAAGGAACTACCCCAGAATAATATCCAATACCAGAACAAGTATGTAGATTCATATCGTCAACGATATCCTTTTTAAGGATATCCTTTACTATTTTAAGAAAAATCTCTTCAGATCCTGTAAAAAATGACTGTCGAATACAGCTACGTTCGTAGTAGTAGTTATCGTCAGCAACTGCACTTTGATAGTCTTTCCAATACTGTTTACTCATTGTTATTGTTTTTGGCTTTTATCCCTATAAACATGGTAGAAGTATTCATTATCATCGATATTATCGGTAATGTTTTTCTTAAGCTGAACCGCCTTAACTTTTGATAGTTTATCAATATGATCGTAAAAATCCTTCCCCCCAGTAACTTCAAAAATCTTTCTCAAATCCTTTAAGTTTACGTCATTAATCTTTCGTAAGGCTCCTGATCCTTCTTTATTATAATTTCCTCCCTGCCGGTCAGCCACTTCCTCTGCATTATCGAAATACCATTTCCATACAGGACCTTGTTCCGGATGCAGGTGGGGTTTAACATGCATAACATGTACGCAGTATCCAGAATTAATAATATTTTCGCCTAAAGTTTTCTTAATGGCATATTGTCTGCGTCCCTCTTCGCTCTCAGTAAATAATCCCACCCGTATTGAAACTTCCCGCAGAAGAGATACCAATAATCCTGGCACATTCCCTCTGGGGCATCTGGTTTTACAGGAAAGACACTGTCCACAGTGCCATATTTTATCACCCTTTAGAAGATCTTCGATCTTCTCTTCATCTTTAGACATCAGCACATTACAGATATCACGTGGGTCATAATCGTAGAATTCGGCAGCGGGGCAAATAGCTGTACAAACACCACAATTCATACACGCCTTTAGTCCATCCACGTACCTAATATCTTTTGATATCAATTCTAAATAATTTGACACTTTAAGTTTTTTTAATGAATTTGTAATACAAAATTATTTAGAATATGAATGATATTTCTAACAGTAAATACTGAAAATGAGTAGCAATGATCGCTATTGAAAAGAATAATTACTTATTCAATAAGAGTATTTATACTTAAAGAAGGGTCGGATTAGGAGATTAATTTTTTAAATATTTTCAGAAAAACTATGTTGCTTAACCAAATCATCGAATTTTACTTTCTTAATATTAATATGAAATATTATTAAAAGCTTTTCTTGCTTAAAATGTTAGAAATCTATCAAAAAAAGTGAAGAACTTTTTGCATTAACATATTTAAGATTAATATTTTACAAAAAGGATGTAGCTATTTCAATGAAATTAACGAGAATTAAAAAATAAGCTATGTAAGAAAATTATTAATAAAAATTTCACCTTTATAATGTTTTTTTTATACTTTTATATTCTGCTAGATTAACTAAAAAAACATAGACATGGATGTACTCTCAATAAAAGGAACAAGTCAGTACCCCGAGGTACTTCTTGATATGAATACGGGCATATTTAAATTTTCTGGCAACTCTCTCCCAGAAGATGCAAAAGGTTTTTTTGAACCTATCTTAGATTGGATTGACAACTATATTCAATCCCCCCGTTTGGAAACATCCATATCGTTCCAAATGACATATTATAATACACCAAGCTCAAAATTCCTTTTTCAAATTCTAAAGAAATTTGAATCAATACACTTAAGAAAAAGTGCTATAAAGATTATTTGGAGATATCCAGAGGAAGATTCCGATATGCGCGATGCGGGGGTAGATTTATCAGAAAGCATAAAGATTCCATTTCAATTGGAACCTTTTAAAGAATAAAAAAACTGGCTATTAAGCCAGTTTTTTTCTACCAATTAGTTGTATAGTTGTGGTTATAAATTCGATAGGTTTTCTTCTCTCCTTTAGCATCGGATGTAAAATGAATATACCCCGAGAGCATTGATATCCTTTTTCCAGTGGTAGATGTTGCATCCACTTTAACAGGTTGATCTATGTTAAGCACCAATGAATGGTTCCCCTTTCCCGAAAAACTCTGTCCAATATTATCCACAATAACTGGTGGCAGTCCTGGCCACTCCAGAATTACTTTATTAATGGTAAAGGGCGCTTGGTACTTTGAAATAATAGTTAGGTTAACTGTGAAACTTTCAACAGTTCCATCACCTTTTGAGATGGCCACAAAATGGAAAGGTTCATTAACAAATATGGCTGCTTTGTCGGCTGTAATATCGAAGTAAAAGGGTTTTTGTACATTTTCATTGCCAAATCGGTATGAAACCAAAATATGATTCTCAGGGTCTTCGTAACAGTTAAAGTAATCATACTTAATAATAGTATGATCTTTATTGTTAACGGTGCTTGTAATTCTAGCGCAATCAGATTTAACCTGTGGTCTGCGACTGGTTTCAATATACCTATTGCCCAGTCGTAATGCATATTTAAGTTCACCTAAACCACATTCAAGTTCAACCAGTTCGATGCCTTTATATAGGTTTCGGTAACGTGCAATACCCAAGTTTGCCTTGTCTTTTCTACCATCCATGAAATAATTGGCAAGAATACCCAACTCGCTTATATTCTTTTCAATTTCCTCAACACTATTAACCTTTTCGGCCATATCCAACAGCTCATCTAGCTGCTTTGTCATTTCTATATCCCTTTTTTTGAACTCGTTAACTAAATCCCAGAGTTTAACCTGTGAGAAAGGGTATTTAATATGATAATTATAGCGAACCGATTTGTCGGCTTTATTCTCAAACTTCTCCCAGTAAAATTCTTCTACATTTGAAAGTGAAATTCCCTGTAAAAAAGGTACAGGACCAGAAGTAGTTGTTGTGGTTGTGGCAAAATTTTCGAGGTATGAAGATATGTTATTTATGGTATTCTCCTCGATTCTCATTTCCGAAGAGGTTTTAACATTTTCAGCCACTGCGCTTACAATTCGCTCTTTAACCATATTGAGCGCGTTTTGTTGAGCATCCTGAATATTTGAAGCCGAACCAACAACGATTATAAAATCTTTTTCGAGTCCATTAACCCAACTTGGCTGCTTTTTGCTACTCGTTTCTGAAGGCTTTTGAGCTAAACATGTAATTGGTAGCAAAAGAAATAATATTAGTATTCTTTTCATTTTTTGTGTCTTAATTGTTGAAAATGGTTAGGGTAAAAGGGTACCCGAATAAATACGGAATGAATGAAATTATATAAAAATCAAATTGAATCATTCCATTGTAAAATAAACCAGCAACCCCGAAGGGTTGCTGGCAATTATCCCTTAAATATACTATGGACGTTCAGAAGCTAATTTATCCATCTCCTGATTGAAGATGTTTTCAAATTTCATCTTGTCATAGTCAAGACGAAGTCTATCGTCCTTGCTAATTTTTGTAGAAATGTTGTTTAGCAGTTCGTCTTTTGCCACCTCAACGGCAACATAAACTGAGTACTTACCCTCCTTCTGGAAAGTCTTGTTGCAAACAACTGAAACGTTGTTCAACTCTTGGTTAACAACGTCACGGGTCATCATTTCGAATTTTTCAGCAAATTCGTTGGCATCACCTACGGTAATGTCCTGAGTGTAACGATCGGTAACAGATTTAATGGTACGGTTAATACCTGCAGCAAGCATTGCGTTAGCATCCAGGTTAGCTTTACGCCTTGCAGTGGAAAGATTTGTGCTCTCACCTTGTCCTGTTCCACGGAAGTGAGTTTTAGTGGAGCGATACTCGGTATCACTACAGGGGACTTCCATTTCAGTTCCCAATGCACTTTGAGTGGCTTTCTTTTTACCACCGCAACTTACAAGTGTAAAAGCACCAGCAATTACAACTGCTGCAATAATCAATTTAGTCAGTT
>CAZDXY010000058.1:0-23301 GCA_964509385.1 uncultured Rikenellaceae bacterium | reverse complement strand
CAAAGGTGAAATATCAATGTGGGTAGAGGGCGGAACTGAGCCCATAAACTACACCATCTATGGTCCTGATGGTCTTGTTTTAACGAATAACAATGGGATATTTACAAACCTTTCGGCAGGATTTTACGACCTCTTTATTACTGATGCCCTTGGTTGTAACTTCACTTTCCCCGAAGGTAATAGGGTTGTTATTAACGAGCCTGATCCAATTATTATTAGCACATTACAGCCTATCGAAGCGCTTGAATGTCATTACTTTACCGTACCCGAAGTTGTTCTTCAGGTGCAAGGAGGGACGCCAAACTACACATACCTTTGGGACAATGGGCAGCAAACCCTGAATCTGATCAATGCAACTCCAAACGAGTATACGATTACAGTTACGGATGCAAATGGTTGTGTTGAATCACTTTTAGTTGATATACCTGGTCCTCGTGAGCCAGAGTATTTAACAAACATTACCATTGCAAATTGTAGGGTAGCGCCAGGAGGTGATGTGGGAGCCATTCAGATATACGATGTGATTGGAGGCAACGGAATTTTTAGCTCCAGTTACGATGTTAGGTGGTACTACCAAAACTATGCTGAACCCTTACCCAACTTAAATGGACACTGGACAATTAATGATCTGAAATCAGGAAATTACATCGCTCGTATTTCATACCCAACGTACAGCAATCCAAGTGTTTCGTGTTGGGATACCACGTTATTCCACGTTCCATTTGATGAGGCAAACAATTTCACTTTAAGGATTGAAAAGGAAAAGGATATTTTCTGCTGGGGCGAAAGTGCACACCTAAGTGCTGATGTAATTGAAGGAAATATTGGGAATAACCCAATCTACAGATGGTATAATGTAACCGACGATCCCAATACCATTGTCAGCACAACTGACACTTACATTACCTATCCTCTTGATGAAGATAAGGTTATTGATTTGGTTGTATTGAGCACCATTGGGTGTAGAGAAAACCGCAGGGATACCTTAAATACATATCCACAGATTGGACCGTACTTACCGCGTTCACTACACTCATTCTTCTCCGATGCTGACCTTGTCACCTTCGGTGATACGACTGTGATTTCGGTTCTTGCTGATACCGACTATCCTGTTGAAGTGTTTACGATAAGTTCTGGTATTGGACTTACCTATTCGTGGGATCCTGCTATTTTCTTTGAGCCATCTAACTCTAGTACTCCCACAATGATTTTCGCAACAGGTGTTTACGAGTCAATCCTACAAAATGGGCCAACAATACCCAACCCCATTACAAACAAGGATGAGAAGTATATTCCCATAACCGGTATGGTTCAATCGGAATATGGCTGTAGAGAGGATATTGAGTTGAAGGCAAGAATCCTTAATAAGATTGCAACCTCTAATGTGTTCACACCTAATGATGATGGGGTTAATGACAGATGGGTATTGCCCTACGCAGACCTGTTCGAAAATCTTGAGATAAAAGTATTCAATCGTTGGGGAGCAATTGTATGGTCAGCAAAAGGCTCAGAGGCAGCCAGGGGCTGGGATGGTAAGAATAAGAATGGCAAGGATTTGCCTGTGGGAACGTACTACTACGTTATCAATTTCAACGTAGAAGGAACCAGCAAATGGAAACCAGTATCTGGATCGATTACTATAGTGAGATAGCATAACATTTGCCATATGATTTTTAATAATGAAGCTATTAACAATAAAGCACGAAATAAAAACCTTTAAGCCATGAAAAAGGTAATCATATCAACCCTTGCATTCGCCATGCTATGCATGGGTCATTTCGAATTATTTGGTCAGCAATTGCCCCAATTCACCCAGTACATGTTTAACAACTACATGATAAACCCTGCTGTAGCTGGAACACATAACTATTATCAAATTCGGATGAACAACCGCTACCAGTGGGTTGGGGTTCCCGATGCACCACTTACAAATACTTTAAGTGCATACGGTCCACATGCTTCAAAGGACATGGGATTTGGTGGCTACCTTTACAGTGATATTACTGGACCGACTAGTCGTATGGGTGCTCTCTTCACCTATGCGTACAACATGCAAATCCATGAAAGCGGACTGAGAATGTCGGGTGGTATATCGCTGGGTGGCTTGATGTTTAGGGCCGATGCCTCAAAGTTTGAATTTGGTGAGAATTTCGATCATAACGATGAAGCGCTTTTTAGAGGGACAAAATCCAAGTTTACCCCCGATGCCTCCATAGGAGTCCTCTGCTATACTTCTCTTTACTTCTTTGGAGCCTCGGTTCATCAACTTTTTGGACAAAGACTTTACAGAACCTTACTGCCCAGAGAGGAATTTCAGGATACAATATATGGGTTAAATAAGCTAAAGCAACACTACATGCTAAGTGGAGGTGTCATGCTTATGCTGAACAGAGACTATGAACTGGAACCATCAGTACTCTTGAAGTACATGATAAACGCCCCCGTTCAGATTGATTTAAATGCCAAAGTTACCTATAGGAAGCAGTTCTGGGGTGGCTTATCGCTTCGCTGGCAGGATGGTATTTCTATTTTAATGGGTTATAATTACGATCAAAAATACATTTTTGGGTATTCCTTTGAGTTTAACAAGCAAGCAAATTCTGCTTGCTTTTTTCTACTGTTTATGATTTTAATGAAAAAAACAAAAATTCTTCAGATCCTTACGATTTTTATGGCAGTATTTTTTGGGGGTTGTAAGGATAAATTAATCCCCGAAAAGGATATGGTTACTATTATGGTTCGTGTTTTTCTAACCGATGCTACAGTAGGTACTCCTCAAATTGGTGGTCTTTTCCAAAAAAAGGATAGCATAGAATATTACCAAAGCATTTACGAACCAATGGGTTACTCAACCTATCAATTTGAAAAAACCATAAACCATTACATTAAAAACCCGGAAATGCTTGACCATTTGCTGGATAAAGTCATCAATGAATTGTCGCAAATAGAAACAAAATTAAACACAGAGTTGACCGGTCTAAAGCAAAAAAAGTCAGATGATGATTTAAAAAATCTTTGGAAAGGTAAAAAAACCTGGAGATTACCCAACGATGGCAAGCAAGGAAGCATAGATTTTAAAATTGAACTAAAAGGTTATGGTGAGTATATCATCAACGCTGATGTAACGGTTTATCAGAAAGATGAATCTATGTTTCCTGCCATGGCTGCTTGGTTTTATTACGATGATAGGACAACAGAAGGTTATAGGACTGGCGAAAAATTTGAGTACTATTCTAAGGACGGTGAAACCAGAAATGTTTCTCTTACCTTAGCCATAGTTGATACCCTTACCACTCATTTAATGGGTTCCTTAATGTACCATCAAGAAAAGAGGGGGGAATGGAAAAAGCATGCAGAGGTGAAAAACATTTCAATTACCTATTACCCGTTACCATTTTCTCATCTACCAAGCCAAACAAATAATCAAAAAGATACCCTCTTTAAGAAATTTAAAGATAGCCATCATTTTTTTGGACAAAAAAGAAAATAGCTATAAACAAGAATATATGCTTTTTAAAAAACAGTAAAATTTATAATTTATATCTATACATCAATGATGGATTCTTCTACATTTACTAAATAGTTGAATATGAAAAGATTTTTTTATAGTATAGCCATCGTTATTATCATCCTAATAACCTTTGCACCCTCGATTCTATCTGCACAACCCAGAGAGCCTCAGAATGTGTATAGGGTTATGGTTAAATCAAGATATATACTTGAAAATGGTAAAAGGACTAACCAGTATTTTGCCCTAGCGCAGCAGATAAGAGATTCGTTGAACAGGTTACATACTGAAGTTTTTTACGATTGGGAAACTCGCTATCCAAACAATTACCGTTGGCACTATTTCGATGGGCAAACCAAATACAAAACCGAATACTTCGAAAATGAAAAACTTGCCCGAATTGAAGAGTACACCTACATAAAAGACTCCCTATTAAGCAAATTGATCGTTAAATCGGTAAAAGATGACATCATAGATTTTCAGGTAAGAGTGAACTACAGCTACAATCCCGAAGGCAAGGTCATTCAGGCAACTGGATTCAACGAAAAAGGCCGTAGAGGTTTCAGGGCAAAATACACCTACGATGCCTTTGGCACAGAAATCGAGAGAAAGGTGAAAGGCACGCGATCCACTCCCCCTGATTCTATTCTATATCTTAAACGTTCTGTTACCTACGACTCTTTAGGAAGAATTTTTGAAGAAAATCTTGTTTTAGAAAAACTTAAAACTGGAAGAACTACTCAGAAAAAGTCTTATGCTTACGACGAAAATGGGAATCTAATAGAATTGTTGTTGAGGGACGAAAAAGGCAAACAGCTTATTCGAAACGAATATTTTTACCGTAAGGATAATCGGATTAGAATGCAGAATGTTTTCAATGCCAACAATGAATTAATTGATTGTTTGGCATGGAGATATGAGATATATAAAACAAGCGATAGAAGGCAAAGAACACTGGAGTAGCAACCCAAAATGGATATACTATTGATTTTTCTTTGCTATTCCCTCCCATATCAAGGCAGAAGCACCAAGTACAGCAGCATTTTTATTGCCTAACCCCGATGGTAAAAGTTTAACCTTGTTCTTAAAAATGGGGGAAAGGTTTTTTTCCATGTGGCGCTTAGTGGGTTCAAAAATGAGGTTTCCCGCATTGCTTAACCCGCCAAATAGAAAAATAGCCTCAGGGTTCAGCATTGCCACCACATTGGCCAAAGCAATTCCCAGTATTTCCCCTGTATATTCAAAAGCTTCCTGGGCAACTTTATCACCTTGCAATGCAAACTCTGCTATAACTCTGGCAGAAATATTCTCATAGGTACGAGACCTCAATGCACTGGGAAGTATTGAATCGGATAGCAGTTTGAATGCTGTTCGTCGAAGCCCAGGAGCCGAAACGTAAGTCTCCAAACATCCCTTTTTACCACAACCGCATTTCCTGCCCGATGGCTTAACAGATGTATGACCAAGTTCTCCTGCAAATCCCTCGCTGCCTAGCAACAGATTCCCATCAACAACGAAACCGCTCCCAAGACCAGTTCCCAGAGTGATGTAAACAAAATTCTTCATCCCACGGGCTGCTCCAAAGTGCATCTCACCCAGGGTAGCAGCATTGGCATCGTTTGTAATGAAAACTGGAACTCCAAGTTTTGATGATAACTCCGAACTCAATGGCAACACCCCTTTCCAGCGTAAATTTGGAGCATCGATAATTTCACCGGTAATATACGATCCGTTTGGGGCGCCAACTCCAACACCCACAAGGGTGTACTTACCATCAAGTCCTTTTTTAAGATCTCCAATAACTGCGATAACTTTATCAATAAAACCGGAAAAATCTGGACTCTCCTGTGTTCGGAAAGTTTTCTCGCAAAGACATTCTCCATGGGATGTAACAAGTCCCACTACGGTGTTTGTACCACCCATATCTATGCCTGCCACAATTGCATTCATCCAGTTTGGATTAACTTTAAAACCCTAAAATATTTACATTTAGGTTCAAAGATGGCAAATTTTTTATTTGATTTTATGCTAAATTAAAAAAATTTACGAAGGTACTATAAAGAAAGTAACCGAGAAAAGGTGATTTAAAAAGATGGGTGTGAACTACGAATTAATCTGTGTTAAGGTTTGAAACACCTCTTCCATTTGCCTCGATTTCTGCTTTAAAGTAAGGATGGTGTAGCCCTTTTCCACACAATAACGGAAAATGGCAGGACGAATATCTTCTTCGCTATTAGAGCTTAAAAGCCAAGTTTTTCCTTCGACTCGGGTAATATTTAAAACATTTGGAATAAGTTTAAAATCATCCTCATTGACTTCATCCACCAATTCAATCAAGATATCCTGTACGCATCCCTTATTATGAAGCATTACCTTCGAGGTGCTATCGTCGGCTACAATAATCCCATTATTGATAATAATTACACGGCTACAGATTGCTTCAACCTCTTGCATGATATGAGTTGAAAGCATAACCGTTTTCTCTTTGCCTACATCGGCAATAAGCTGTCGAATCTCCACTATTTGATTTGGATCCAGCCCGCTTGTGGGCTCATCCAAGATTAGCACTGATGGTCTGTTTAAAAGCGCTTGAGCTAGTCCAACCCTCTGCCTATAACCTCTTGATAGCTGCCCAATCTTTTTGTTCTGCTCGTGGTTAATTCCAGTTAACTCAATCAGTTCCTTTACTCTTTTTGACCCAATTTCTCCCAGTCCGTAAACTTTGGCTACAAAACTCAAGTACTCCTTTACGAACATTTCAGTATAGAGTGGATTGTTTTCGGGGAGATATCCAATGTGTTTTCGAAAATCGATTCGAGGATTATGCGTTGAAACTCCATTAACCATCACTTCCCCGGAAGTGGGCTTAATGAAGCCTGTAATAACCTTCATCATGGTCGATTTCCCTGCGCCATTAGGGCCAAGAAAACCCACCACCTGTCCCGAAGGGATTGTAAAAGTCACGTCGTTTAGCGCCTTTTGTTCTCCGAATTTTTTGGTTACGTGCTTTACCTCGATGGACATAATTAAAATTATTTTGTTGTGTGATTTAGAGTATCAATACGAAATTAGAAAACCAATTTTGAATAAATGTAGGTTATCTAATCATCTCCCTTAACTTCTTCGTAATCTATGTACTCCCCAACGCTCTTGTCAACTACCTTATCCTTTTTGGGGCTACGGCTAACATGAACTTCACCTTCGGGTCTTCTCTCCTCATTATTCCCTTGCTCTCCATATTTTTTACCCAACCGCTTAAAAAAGTAGTTGATAACAAGCCTAAAAATAAAACTTAGCAGAAAAACAACTAAAATAAAAATAAGAATAAACCTCAATAGATATAACATTTCAAGTGTATTATTAAAGAAAAATCAGATTTCGATTAAATATTCTCAGCTAAATTGAATAAGAAATCACAAATTTAACAGAACCAACCAAACCACTTATAAATCTGTGAGCTAAATAAATATAAAAAATTACTGCACTGCATAGTTTAAAACAAACCCCGATGAAGAGCCAACAATTAGGTTAAAGGTAGTTTGAGTGTTGGGGAACTGACCAATGCTAAATGGAGTTATTCCTTTAAGAGGAAACCCATTGTACAGCTTACCATCTCCGTTTATCAGAAAAATTTGTGATGTTTCTGCGCAGGTAATACCCAATTTTCGGTCTCTTGCTCCAAAATGGAAATATACAATTTGTGGGATTGGGTTGCCAGGGAACTTAAGGGAAAAATACTCTTTTCCGTTATTCCGATAAACAAATAGTTGATTGCCATCGAGAAAAATAAAATCTCTTAGTCCATCGCCATTAATATCTTGAAAATCGAAGACATGCGAAGCCTTAACTTTCTTTAACCCCAACTCCTCAACCTTACCGTTAAGGTAAATAAAACGAACAACTCCAATGCTATCGGTGGTTACAAACCTTGGAGAAGTACCCGGCGAATTTTCATCCAAAATAAATGTGTTATGTGTAGCCTGAGCAAAGAAACGATTTGGTTTAATCCTTTCATTTCCCCGTCGATCGAGAATATAGGGTCTATTCTCATCGGCAAACAGGATGTAATCCCGTCCTCCAACCCTGAAGTGTTGAAGTGGCTTTTTTACGATCTTTTCAGTCCTGTCAAAATCCCAACCAGTTACGATATTTCCATTACGATCGTATACGTATATCTTTCTATCCTCTCCTGCAATAAAAAAACGATAATCGCGATTCCCATCGTAATCAAAAACTGCCACTGGGTTGGTGGCCGATACACGAAGTTTAACAGGGAAACCTTCCACATTATTACCATTTCTATCAATAAGGTAAAGGTAGTTCTTCGAGTTGAAAAGGAATTGCAGCTTCCCGTTTCGAAAAATATCAACCTGGTTTACCTCTCCCATAATATCTTCTTGTAGCGGCCTTCTCCAAAGCACACGTCCAACGTTGTTTATCAGGTATATGTTGTTCTTCCTGTCCTGAACAAATATCTCGCGTTGCTGAGTATTATGGTTAATAACCAGCTGCGGTTTCATGGAAAAACTGGTATCGAGCTTTGTTTCCCACACAGTTTGTGGAGCATCAACCGAAAACGGAGAGTAGCGAGCATAAATGTTGTTAAAGATCATTCCACGCCCTCCTGTGAGCTGAATTCCTATCCCCTGAATTTTTCTTGCCACTTCAATTCGCGATAAAAGACGTGCAGCAGAATTTGGGGCAAGCAATTGTCCATAAAGCATTTCGGATTTACCGGGGTTGATGTATGCGGTAAAGTTGGACTCTTGGGTTAATCCCTCCGAAAACTTATTGAAGCCTAACTCGCTTGAAAGTTGCTTATTGTGAATGTTAGTAAGGATAAAACGTGAGAGCGACTCAACAGATGACCCAAATACAACATACGAATCGATAAAAGTGAAATACTGATCACTAACATCGGCAAAAAGATTGCCGAAAAGGGCTTTATGCATGCCACTTATGGGAAACTGATAAATATTCACAGACTTATCTCTATCAATCGCAAAAATCTTTTGAAATGACGATACCTTTTGTCCGCTTCGCTTAGCAAAAGTTTCAATGGCATTTACCATCTCTTGCCTTGCAAGACTTTGTCCCTTGGTATTTGATACAACAAACCAGCAATCGGAAAACTTTAAACCCTCGAAAGGAATAAACGCCAAGGCTAATTCCTTTCCAAATATTGATTTGTAAAGTGTTGTCAAATCTACCCCCACCTGCTTTGACTCTTTATCCAATGCATGTTTGTATGAATGTATTAAGCCGTATCCATCAAGGTACCTGTGGTAAGATGACAAGTATGTGTTTAAATCCGATATCCCAAGAAAAACAAAGGCTGCGGTTTGCGCTGGTAATACATCGGATACTGTCATGGATACAGGCTTTTGCTTTTCTAAAACCCTATAAAAGGTGTTAAGCGTATCGTTAACCTGTCCAAATCCATTCAAAAAGAAAAAATCGTTCCTAATGGTTAAGTCCAGCTCACTCCATCGTCCAACTCTGGATAGATTTTTAAAGTTCCTCTGCCTGTTTGGGTGAATCTGCTGTTCCAAAAACAAAGGCAACTTTGTGTGATTTATAAAAACATTTGCAACAACTCGCGTCCCTGCTGTTTTCAGTATCTCGTTAAACGATTGATCATTAAGCAATGAAACATTGCTCTCCATCTGTCCAATTGCCGATTCAACAAGGAGAAATGATTTACTTGCCAATACAACTCCCCTATTTACAGCAATTGAAAGGTTATTCTCAATTTGTTTTGCATCCTTCGAAAAAGTGAAAATAGTTACACCATTATACTCCTTTTCGGTAACCGTTCGAGTGGTACCGTATATATCAGAGAGCAAACTCCAAACATCGGAGGGTTTTACCCTTTCGGGTAAATTGGCCGTAAAAAATAGTTCACCTCTACCGTTTCCCACGGCGTGAGCCGACATAAAAACCTGATTGTCGAACAGTAGCTGATTAAATATTGATGATCGATTTTTCAAAGAATCAGATAAGGAAAAGAAAAAAGCAGCATCATCCACCATTTTGAAACCTCTGATGCCAGACCAAAACTCATTTTCGGACTGAAGTTGTTTGTGAAGCTGTGCGAATGGGTCAATCTTAACCACTATTGCAGCATCGATGGGTATTGCATATAGAGCTTCGGAGGTTGTTTTACGATCACCAAAAAACCAGAGATAAAGTGTTGTCCCAACTACTATAAACAGAAGGGTTAACAGAGAAATGACAATCAGTTTTCGTCGCACAATGGTGGATAATTAAATTTTATATTCCCTAAAAAATATATGGCAAAGTTATAAGGAATAAGCAAAAAATTCTAATCACCAAAAGCTAAATCGGATCATTTAAATCAATAAAGCAATTAATTGGCTCTCCAAATGGTACGATGTATAAGTTCAAATGTTAAAGACCGAATTCAGATTTTATCTTATCAACATAGTCAAGTTTTTCCCATGTGAAAAATTCAACCTCTTTCTCGTAACTACTGCCATTTCCTCCTCCCATTTTTACTTTGGCTTTAAAGTAATCGCGACCAAAATGTCCGTATGCAGCAGTTGCTGAGAAGATGGGATTTTTCAAACCAAATCGCTTAATGATCATTCCCGGGCGGAGGTCGAAAATCCTATCGACCAGCTTGGCTATTTCAACATCCGATTGATTTACCCGAGATGTTCCGTAAGTATTTATGAAAATACTAACCGGTTGTGATACTCCAATGGCGTATGCCAACTGAACGAGAACTTCGTCGGCGACACCAGCTGCAACCAAATTCTTGGCTATGTGTCGTGCTGCATAAGCGGCTGAACGGTCAACCTTTGAAGCATCCTTTCCTGAAAAGGCACCTCCACCATGGGCTCCTTTACCCCCATAGGTATCCACAATAATTTTTCGCCCTGTAAGACCGGTATCACCATGGGGTCCGCCTATTACGAACTTTCCTGTGGGATTTACATGCAGGATGTGATCGCCCTTGAATAGTTTCTGAACACGCTCGGATAAACGTTTTTTTGCCCGAGGTATGAGGATTCCGGCAACGTCATTTTTAATGATCTGCTGCATTCGGTCATCAGTATCAAATTCATCATGCTGGGTTGAAATGACGATGGTATGGATTCTAGCTGGTTGTCCATTGTCTTCGTACTCAATGGTAACCTGGCTTTTGGCATCGGGGCGGAGATATTTCATCAGCTTCCCTTCATGGCGGATTTTTGCCAGCTCCATCAGCAGAATGTGCGAAAGCACAATTGCCAACGGCATATAATCATCGGTTTCGCGACATGCATACCCAAACATCATACCCTGATCGCCAGCACCCTGTTCCTCCTCGCTGGCACGAACCACTCCACGATTAATATCGGGCGACTGCTCGTGAATGGAGGAAATGACCCCACAACTATCACCATCGAACATGTATTCCGATTTGGTGTAGCCAATTCGCCTTACCACCTCGCGTGCTACCTGCTGAACATCAACGTATGCTGTTGTGCGTACTTCGCCACTTAGAACAACCAAGCCAGTGGTAACGAGTGTTTCGCATGCTACTTTTGAATCAGGATCCTGACGGAGAAACTCATCAAGAAGTGCATCAGATATCTGATCGGCTACCTTATCGGGGTGACCCTCGGAAACGCTTTCGGATGTAAATAAATATCCCATTGTTATTTTTTTTAAAGTAATCAAAATATGGAGAAGGTTTTGAAGATTGGCAGGATAAAATACTGTTTTAGCATTTTTTACCGTGGTTGCAATCAATCAAATCTTTCCACAATAATAAGGCACAAAGTTAAAAAAAAAGAGGGGAAATACTTATCTCCCCTCAAAATATTACAATTACTTTATTTACTTTTAAAAATAAATAATACGATTAAGCAGGTTAAAGACCAAAATGAATTCCAAAGCTAATTGCAATGGGCAATGGTTTTGATTTGATCTCTATTAAAGGATCATCCTCAAGGGCCTTGAAATCCTTACTGTATTCATCCGATCGAAGGGGAAGAATCAACTCGATGCTGGAAAAGTTTTTTGGATTTCGTTTCGCTTTAAATTCAAGCCCGAAACTAAAATTTGGACCATAGTAGGTTTTGTTATAATGCTCAGCGCCCTGTACAACAATCACTGCGTTGTATCCATAAAAGGCTCCTAGTGTTGGGCAAATTGGTTTATCGGGAGAAAAACGATACTGGGCTCCGGCATTAAAACCCGCTCCATTTAAATTGTATCCTAAGGCGCCAAAAAGGGCAATGTTTTGAGTGGGCAATAACGATAATCTTCCTCCAAAACCTCCGTAATCCAAGCCAAAACCCAGACCAATGTTTACATTGGACTCATCTGATGTTTCCTGAGAAAAGCTTATATTTCCAAAAATGATACATGCGAATGTGATAAGGGCAATTCTTTTCATCTGTTTAATTTTTTTTAGGGGTTAATTATACAAAAGTACAAATTATCAACATTGAACTAAGAAACTGCTAAAAAATTAAAATGTAATGAGATTGTTGTTTTGCTAAAACTTCCCATATAGTAATAAAAAACCCACATGTTTAGTATTTTTGTTGAATATAAGTGAGATCATAAGATGAGCAAATCCCACAATAGAATATCCCAATTCGAGCATTGGCTGGAAAAAGTAGCCGATCTATTCTTCATATTTTGGGATAGGCATAAAGTTGGGATTCTGGGAACTATTGCCCTCAACATGATAGCATTAATTCTACTTCTATCCTTTGAATTGAGGAGTAGAACCCACCTTTACGAAACCATTGTTATGGTTGACTTCGATAGGGAGTATGCAATCATCCCCGAAGAGGAAGAGTCGGAGCCAGAACCCCTTCTCCCCAGGGATGCACTGGTTCCCGATTATGAGTACGAAGCCATTCGAAATATTGCCCTTGATGCCACCAAGGAGGATTTGAACCCGGGGTTGGTTGATGAGAAAAAGATTGATGCTAATGAACTCTATCAGGATGCGCAAAGGATTCGTGAGCAGATGTTACGAAACCGGGAGTTATGGGAAGAATCGCAAGGTATAGAAGAATTGGATATCCCAAATGTTGAGGATAAAACAATAACTCCTCTTGACGAGGGTCAATACAAGGGCCCTACTGTGATCAGCTACTTTTTAGAGGGGCGAAAAGCTCAATATCTCCCTGTTCCCTCGTACAAATGTGAACTTGGGGGTAGAGTGGTTGTTGATATTGAGGTTTTGAGCAATGGAACCGTTGCCAAAGCAACCATTGATATTGTAAATTCTATTCAGGATCCTTGCATGAACGCTGCTGCAATTGAAGCGGCACGAGCCAGCTTTTTCACCAAATCTCCTCAGGCGGTTACCCGCCAAAAGGGCAGCATTACATATCTTTTTGTGCCACAGTAAACTAAAAGGCAGCCATCAGTAGATTTATATCCCTGGATGGTATGTTATAGAGGTTCCCCAGGTAGCTGTTGGTAAGTATACCATTGAAAATATATGCTCCGTGCCTAAGCCCAGTATCTTCCTTGAGCTGCTGTTTTACGCCGCCAGCATCCCCAATTTCGGTGAGCAATGGAGCAAAAACATTGCTTATGGCAATGGATGATGTACGTGCAACCCTTGCCGTAATATTTGGCACACAGTAATGAATCACACCATGTTTTTCGAATGCAGGGTTATCGTGATTGCGAACCTCTGAGGTTTCGAAACATCCACCCTTATCAATGCTCAAATCAACAATTACCGATCCTTTCTTCATCAATTTTACCTGATCCTCTGAAATCACTATACGTCCTTTTGTCTCTTCAGGTAGTATGGTTCCAATCACCACATCAGCTGTTTTCAGAACCCTTTCGAGAACCTGTTGATGAAAAATGGAAGTGTAGAGTCGCTGTCCAAGAATATCCTGAAGTTCCATCAATCTCTTGATGGAGTCGTCGAAAATTTTAACGCTTGCTCCCAGCCCAAGAGCAGCTCTTGCAGCAAATTCTCCTGCAGTGCCAGCACCTAAAATCACCACTTCGGTGGGCGTAATCCCCGATATCCCCCCAAGCATTACACCCTTTCCCTGATTTACATTGCTGAGGTACTCAGCAGCGACAAGAATTGAAGTACTACCAGCAATAGAGCTCATAGCCCTTACCAAAGGGTAGGCACCATCCTGATCGCGAATGCTTTCGAATGCAAGTGCTGTAACCCTTTTCTTCATCATACTGCGAATATAATCTCCCGCCGAATCGGTTAAGTGTAATGAAGAAATAACTACCTGATTCTCTGTAAGCATTTCGATCTCATTGGGAAGAAGGGGTGAGATTTTTAGAATTATTTGGCTTTTAAAAACCTCCTGGGCTGTCGGAACAATTAATCCACCTTTTTCGCTATAATTATGATCGGTGTAATTTGCCAATTTGCCTGCATCCTTTTCAATAATGATTTCGTGCCCTTGATTTACAAGCATTTCCACAGCTTCGGGGGTAAGTGCTATTCTGCTTTCGGTTTTATCAGCTTCAGTGGGAATACCAATTACTAACCTCTGGGTTTGCTTCCCAACTTCCAACTTTTCTTCTTGAGGCATAAGACCTTTGGCAAAAGGGAATTCAGTTGATGAGGATAAACGACTCATAGCTTATTCAATTATTTGGAATAGTTTGTTAAACGAACTAAAAATCTTTAAGTTCTATTAAACCATTAAATTTAATGTTTTTGATTTAAATGGGCAGTTAAAAGCAAAAGAAAAACCTTTTCAAATATCAATGATTGTTTTTGATATTTGTAATTGATTAACACAGCCCAATTAGTGGACGAATAGGAAGTAACTATTAAAATCTGGGATCTTTAAGGAGTTTCAATAGTTCTACTCCCATCGTTTAGAACCCTAATAATTAAACGTAAAACCCTTGAGGTTGGCAGAATTTCCTCAATCAGTTCAGGCCATTCAATAAAGCAATATCCAGATGAAGAATAGAAATACTCCTCGTATCCAAAGTCGTAAACCTCTTCAAGTTTTTTGATGCGATAAAAATCGAAATGGTAAATTGGGACACCTCCTGATGTCTTGTACTCGTTAACAATGGCAAAGGTTGGACTAACTACATTGTCAATAACATCCAGCTCCAGGCAAAGAGATTGAATTAAAGTTGTTTTGCCCGAACCCATTTCTCCGTAAAAGCATACAATTCTATTATCACCCATTGAATGCAAAATTTTTTTTGCTGCTTTAGGTAATTCCGAGAGGGTTTCAACAATAATGGGTTCCATCTTATACCGGCTTGAATTCAAGGTATGGAACCATCATCTCTTCAATGGAAATTCCCCCATGCTGAAAAGTATCCCGATAATACTTCACATAGTAGTTAAAGTTGTTGGGGTATGCAAAGAAATCGTAGCCCAACGCAAAGATATACGATGAGCTGACATTGGGTTTGGGCAGATGAGCCTCCTCGGGTTTGCGAATTTCAAAAACCTCTTTGGGGTTATAATTGAGGTTTTTCCCCAGCTTATACCTTAAATTTGTTGATGTGGCCTTGTCTCCAACAACTTTAACCGGATTTTTCACACGTATTGTTCCATGGTCGGTTGTAATAACCAGCTTAACCTTAGCCGCAGAGGCTTCCTTAAGGAGTGTGTAAAGATCGGAATGTTTAAACCAACTTCGTGTAAGCGAAATGTATGCAGCTTCATCCGAGGCAAGTTGGCGCATCATCTCCATCTCGGTTCTTGCATGGGATATAACATCGATAAAATTGTACACCAACACTGTAAGGTGATTCTTCAGGAGCTCCTTCAAATTCGATTTCAATGAAGAGGTCGATTTCAGGGTACTGGTCTTTTCATAATGGATCCTGTAATTCTTTCCCAGCCTTTGTAGCTGAAGCTTTAGGAGTTCCTCTTCGAAAAGGTTTTTCCCGGTATCATCCTCATCGAACACCCACAGGTTGGGATGCATTCGTTGGATTTCGAGGGGCATAAGCCCTGAGAAAAGTGCATTTCTGGCGTACTGGGTTGAGGTAGGGAGAATGGTGGAGTATATAACCTCCTTTTCCAACCTCCAGTAAGGTGCAATTAAGCCCTGAATGGCTTTCCATTGGTCGAACCTGAAATTATCGACAAGTATTAGTAGAACATTCTGACCAGCATCAATGGTTGGGAAAACCAAATTCCTTAATACATTGTGCGACATTAATGGCTTATTCTCATTTGAAGGCGAAAACCATTTTAAGTAATTATTCTTGATGAACTTGCCAAACTCGTTATTTGCCTCCGACATCTGCATCTCGAATACTTGACCAATATTTGAATCGGACGATTCGGATATTTGAAGGCTCCACTGAGTAAGTTTCTTATAAATGTCGACCCATTCATTGAAAGTACGTGCCATGCCAATCTGTTGTCCAATTTTCCCAAATGCCTGCTGGTAATCGGTGGTTGTTTTCTCGTTCACCAAAACTCGATTATGCACGTTCTTCTTTATGGAAAGTAGTATTTGATTGGGGTTGACTGGTTTGATCAGGTAGTCGTCGATTTTTGCCCCCACTGCCTGATCCATTATATTCTCCTCCTCACTTTTTGTGATCATCACAACTGGGAGCAATGGATTAGTCTCCTTAATAAGGGTAAGGGTTTGAAGCCCACTAAGTCCTGGCATATTCTCATCGAGAAATACAAGGTCAAAATCGTTATGCGAGACAAGATCAAGAGCATCCTCACCGTTAGTGGCGGTAATCACCCGGTAGTCCTTCTGCTCGAGAAAGAGTATATGCGATCGGAGCAGGTCAATCTCATCGTCCACCCAAAGTATGGATACAGACATTCTTAATAAGTTTTTCTATTTATAGTTGGCTCGGAAGAAGTTAAGGTATTCTACCACCGACTTATCCTCCAAGAATATGCTAAAGTTATCCTGGCTAATCACAAAAATTGAGTAATCTTTTTCTGCAAGCGTACCCATCAACCCCTGTTCAGCACTGGCTTTTCTGTAGTAATCCAATGCTTGTTCCTTGTCCTTCAATGGTTCAACGGTGATTATATCGAGATGCTGGGACAATTCCCTATTCCCAACATTTAAGTTGAGGTTTAAATAGTTATCTACGTTAAATGAAACCATGTTAAATCGCAGCTGGTTAAGGGGAGAATTTTTGGGAACAACAGCAACGAAAAGGTGTGTGCCATCAGGCTCAACATAGCCTACCTTAGAAACTGGTATAACCTCCTCTTCGGTGGTTGCGAAAAGATCTGATATTTGTCCTGTGGCAAGTTGAAGTTCGATTTTATCGAGATAAGCAATAATATCGGAAGCAGTTTTTGCCACATCGGCCTTCGGGTATTGATCAACCACCTTAGCCAACTCCTCCTTGTACGTACGAATATCGCCTGATTTACCTGCACATTGCGCAATTATGAATTGATACTTAGGTTCATTGCCAAACCCTTTATATAATTCCAAGCCAACCTTCGAACGCTGTGTGGCCTCCCTGCAATTTCCGGTGCGGAATAATTCGTAGGTTTCCTCGTAATGCTGGGCCTGCACTTTCTCTTTCTGTCGCAATTCTTCAATGTAATTGGGGTTGCTTAGCATAAGAGCGTATGGACTGGTTGGAAACTTGCTGATTATTGCCTGTTTATAACCTTCGGCTGCGACATTATTCTCAGTGAATTTAGCTACTTGATATAGGTTGTAATGGGCCTGCAAAGCATTGGATCCATTAGGATATCTTGCGATCAACCGTTCATAGGCTTTAATGGCTTCGGGATAATCCTTCAGCAAGGTTTCATAGATTTCTGCCACTCGGAACATGGCTTCCTCAATCCTTTTATGAGCCAACTCAACCAGCGAATCATTCAAGGGTAAATCCTGTAGGTAATATTCACGGCTTTTATTATCGAGAACTTTCATGGGCAATCCACTTGTATCAGAAGGTTGCTCAGTAGTTGTTGCAAAATCGCCGACTACAATCCTTTTGTTTACTCTACGCCAGTTGTCCTCGAGTTTTCGTCGTCCCCATTTCATGTTGAATTCGGATAATCCAAAGCTTAACGACGATTGGTTGTAGAAGTACCATGCCCCCCCCTGCTGAGCTTGTGTTGTTCTCCCCCGTTGGGTTTGCTGGAATTGTGCAAACCGATCGCGGCCCTCCTGCTCCTCTCTTCGTTGCCTCTCCTCATCTTCACGAGCCTTATTAATCAGCTCCGCAATGATTGCATCCCTCTCCCTTGGGTTCATGGCTGCTACCAGCAGTAAGCTATCCTCGTTCTGGATAATATTGAGATTTTCCACCAGCCGATTGAGGTTAAGAGTTTTGGTCTCCAACTCCTGGTATCCAGGGAAATCCTGATCCAGAGCGTTGTATGCGCTGTCGTAGTAAGCCTGGCTTACCGTATAATTTGGCTTGGCAAAGTAGAAATCGGCAAGTACCAGATACGAAATCCCTTTCTGGTGATTATTGCTAACGCTTGAACGTGCAGAAAGTTTATAGTATTCAATAGCTTTATCAACATTACCCTCCTTGTTCTCAATATTCCCCAATGCATAGTAAATCTGATCAAGGTACTCAAGGTTTTTTTCATCGCGCGACATCCGAAGTAGCTGCCTTTTCATATCCATACCCTTTCCAAGATTTTGTGCATTGGCAGCCATGTTGACCCTTGCATTGAAGCTGATCTCATAGGTAGGGCTCATGCGGATCACTTTGCTGAATAAACGATTCGATTCGGCATACTTGCCCTGCTTCTGTTTTAGCTGCGCTAAAAGGAATGTATATCGTAACCGATATGCCTTATCGGGGGCATTTTTTAGTGCCTTTTCAAGGGGTTTGGTTACCTGATCGTATTTTTCCTGTCGGTAGTAGTAATCGGCCCAAGTCGATTCAAGCAAATGGGTAAAGTATTTATTTTTAGGGTATTTCCTATTTGCCGAGATTGATCTCAGCCTATCCTCTGCAGATAGAAAATCGCGTTTTAGGATATCAATACGTGCTAACCATACATTTGCCTCGTACCATATGGGGGTTTCAGGAAACTGTACAAGGATGTACTCAAAGGTCATGCTTGCTTCGTCTAATGCTGCCTTCCAAACCCTTGCCTTACCTATTAGCAACCATGCCTCGCGAACATACATTACAAATTCGTTCTGGTTATAAAAACGCCTATCCTTTGGGGTTAGCTCTCCTCTCCTGAGTTCGGGCTTAACGGTTATGGAGTGTTTGCTGATTAAATCGGTTGATTTGAGGATGGCTCTATCCATATCGCCCCCAACCAAGCTTGCCAGTTGAGGATCTCCGGCCAAAGAAACGGGAAGGGGTAATGAGAAGTTATAGTCATAATCCTTTGATGCCCGCCGAGTGGCATTTTTAAAGCTCTCTGTAGCATTGAAGAAGTAGTTATACTTTGCCGTAATATTATGGTAGGTTCTATGGGTTACCGTATTCTTTTTGGTAGTACAACCCCAAACTACCATTAGCAGTGCAAAGGAGATAAGGTATAGGATTCTATTTAAAGCGTTCCGATTCATCCATTCAAAAACTTGTTGATATAGTAACTAAAATGATCGCTTGTTATTATCCAACAATGCTAATTTAATGGCATTGTGATAAAACGGGCTACAATATTACGAAATATATTTTGCATTCCACTTCGTGGCATTTGAACTATGTCCTTAAAAAGGCGGTTCCACTAGAAAAGTGCCCTTGCCTGCATGGTTCCATTGTGAATTATTCGTCCATCGTTCAGGTAGCGGCCACCATAACCCAGTTCCAATTCAAAAACCTTCGAAAGCCTTCGCCTTAATGAGATATCCCATGTGGCATTTCGACCAGATTGAAGCCCCCTGAGCATATCGTAAGCTGCCGGAGAGTCAATATTTCCAATAAAATCATTTGCCACAAAGGAGGATTTTGCCATCAAGGATGCTTTTCCGGGGAAAACCATATCAATCTGAACAAAAATTGTATGGGCCAAAATTTTTTCTTCACCCAAAGTATTTTTCGACTGATTCCATTTATAACCACCCTCATAGGTTATTTGCCGGTTGCCAACGTATTTTAAGCTTGAAGTGGAACTATTCCCCTCAATGGCATAATTACGGTAGGTGAATAGCTGCGAATTGGCTGTATTGACAAGCTGTTCACCCTCGGTACGAAAGGTCAGGTTCTTGCCTAATCCAAGCCAAATCAATGCTCTGTGCGAGAGTATTCCTTTTAATTCGAAGCCATTGGCAAGCAAAGCTTTATTCAGGCTCTGATTGTAGATATACTCAACTCCAAACTTTCGGTTTGCCCTGTTGAAAGCCAGGGAATTCCTGAATTGAGAAGAAAGGCTGGTAATCAGAGAATCCTTCTCGTTCTGACCAAAGGGGTTGGATGCAGACCAAAAATCATCGTACCTATTCTTATGCTTGACGATATATGAGTTCTGATTCGAAAAGCGACCCATGAAATCGGCAAATTTCCCTTTGTCCTTCAGTAAATTGTGGGGTATCAGGTTGCTTCTAAGGCTAAATGCGCTGGTACGCACCCTTATCATGTTTGAGCCGGGTATGTTTATCCTGATAAAGCGAGCCTCGTCGGCAAAGGCTGCAATTTCAAACTCATCCAGTTCCATGATTCCGTTATCGTTATAATCGACCCATGTATAGACCCCCTGGCCAGCAGGAACCTCAAAAAAGTAGTACTCGTATTCAGGTTCTAGGCCCGAACCCAGCTCGTAAGAACCAGAAACAGAAAGCAAACCCTTTGCCACCCTGTTGGAGTATTCCAATCGCGACAGTAGCGTTCGCTCCTTTTTGCCAATATCGGTAAAAACCGAATCGTTGGGGTTAAAAAACCTGTAACCCATGCCCAAACCCATATTGCCAAGCCTCTCGTTTTCAAATTTCCCGTCAAACATCAACTCCTCCGATCGTCCCACCAGTAGGGTTTTCCCTTCATTAGGCTTATAGTCCTCACGAAAAACATAGGATATTGATGCTTGCCCGGAGAGCGAATCGGAGGTTGATAACGACAACCTGGTTTGATACCACTCAAAACTCTGCCCTTGCAAGCTGTCGGTTGCCTGCGATCGGGTATGGCTTCTTTCGAACTCACCCATTACTCCAATAGTGATGAACTTTATGGGTTTGCTCACCATCAGCTTAGCCTTATCAAACCTAATATCGTAAAGCGAATCCTGAACGTTTGAAAACATTCCCTCCCAGACAGTGGAGATGCTTTTGCTCTTCTGCCAACCCTTTGCACCAATTCTGCTACCCTGATACCAATCTCCCAGCTGAAAATCCTCAAACAGTAAACGTGTATAAACTTTTTGGGAGTTTTTGTAGTCGACCCATAAACCTATCAGCTGCTCTTGTCCGCCATCAAGTGGCTGGTTAATGCTCCAATCCCTTTCAAACTCTGCATCCCTATTCCTGTCGATGATACGAAAACCCTCTGTAGTTTTCAGGAAATTGCCCCCAATGTTCCACGCCGAAATGCTATCGGCGCTAATTCTTTGATTAAATGATAGCATGACCGAGTGCCCAATATCATCCCCAGAGTCGAGGTTTGAAAAGGTATTCAGGTCGGTATTGCTAAGGGCATAATCGGCTTTAACCGACGAACCCTTCCCAAGTTTACGTAAAATTCCAGTGGCAAACATCTGCCGTTTCTGAGGGGTAACCAAACGTTTCACCGGCTCATAGCTCCCTTGGGGTATCCCATTTTCGGGGGCAACCCATCGGTAAACCCTGCCATTGGCATGGCCAAAATCGGGTTTGTAGTTACCCTTCCCTTGTCCCACAAAAGAGAAGTAAACCCTGTTAAATGCATAATCGGGATCTGTGGAATGGCTGTAAATTGAGTAATTAACACCTCCAACGAGAGTATCCAACTGCTGGTAAAGGATTTTTTCCGGATCAAAGGCAACGCTATCGGCCTGAGCGTAAAAGGCAAGGTCGAGGTTATCGCCGATCTGAGACAAAAGGCGTTTCTGGTTTTCGGTCAGCTCCTGATCAAAGGGTTGATTCCTGGCATCCTGTTCCGAAAACGCTGAGAAATACCATTGCCATCTTCCCTTAACTTGATGGACATTGGCATGGATGATAAAGCGAGCATAGCTCCTCTCGGAGTACTCGAACTCTACGATAATACGGCTATTCCGATTAATGGGCATCCGATGAGTAAAGGTAAGCTCAGCCAGATTGTAATCAATGGTATAGTGCTGATCTTCGCCACGCTGAAGCAAAATACCATCGACATAAACCCTCTCCGACCCCGCTATAATGAATATATGCGGCTCGCCCGAGGCACCGCTAAGCCTGTATGGCCCCTGATTTCCCTCGCTGCCATTGATGGCATTTCGCGAAAATTTTCCTTTGGGCACAGCCAGAGCGGAAGCAACCATCAAATTATCAGCACCATGATTACCTGTCTCAAAAAGCCCGTTATACGCTATCCCCTGAATGTTGCGCGAAACGCTAAACATTGGACTTGCGGTATTGGATTTCATCTCGATATCCCCTGCCTGTACAGCGAAGTTATCGCGATAAACCTTAAGGTAGATCCTGTCGAACTCCTCTATTCGTGAGGTGGTTCCATCGGGTTGCAGGGGAATTGTCTGGTCGGATATGGCACCCTCAATCATCAGCCCCGATTCCAGCTCACCGGTGAGCTGGATATTCATGCTGGAGTTCACCGAGATATCCTGATTGTTGCCAAAACGGATACCCCTCATGATTGATCCGCTGGTTTGAATGCCCTCACCAAATATTGGTTCTGGGATTGCTGAAAGGGCAAATCGCTGTGGCTCTCTGTCCATTAAGCTGTCGGGCGATAAATGCTCCTGGTAACTCCTATGGAAATATGTCCTTTCGAAAAGCAGAGGGAATACCCGATACTCGATGGTATAAACTTCCTTTTCCGAAATAAGCTCCGGAGAAAAGGTTATGGTTGCCTTGGCATAGTTTACGCTGTAAAAGGAGGAATCAACCTGATGGCCCGAAGGGTAAAGTAATGTAAGGGTGCCCGGGATAATGCTAAGCGTATCAACAGCAATGGTATTGGTGTTAACGATCAACTCCCTCTTCCGCAGGTTGCCCAATTCCTGCCCGAAGGAATAGAAAATTGATACCATTACAAAAGCTAATATGCCAAGCCCTTTTGCCAAAGTATAGGATTGTTTATGCTAAATAACGAATAAAAATTGAAAATAGCATTTTGTGAAAAAAGGGGGAGATTACAATATGTTGAAATAATAGCTTAATTTTATTGTAGTTTTTCAAGAATGTGGATATATTTAAACAATTATATCAGGCTTGGAAAATCACTTATTCGGGAATCTTGAGAAAATATATTTTAGCCTTTAATCAAAAGACACAAAAAGTTGTCTTTAACAACATATTTTTGAAATATAAGCAACTTTTATTGGATATATAAACAAGTTAGCAACCATAAAAAAAAACTAGCCAGATGAAACAGTTTATGTTCTTTTTATTTGTAATAATTACGATAAATCAAACTTTTTCCCAAGATTACGATGAACTTCGTAAACACTTAGATACTAACTGGAAAACACCGGAAGAATACGTTATAAGCAAATTTAATGACCATGATTATATTTTTATAGGAGAATATCACAGAATTAAACATGACGTTGAATTGATTTTAAATCTAATTCCACTATTGTATGAAAATGGAATATTCACCTTAGCGATAGAATTTGGCGCTTATGATATTCAGAAGTTAGTTGATTCAATAATAACTGCCCCTGTTTTTGACAGGAACTTGTTAAAAACAAATTATTTCAAAAACAATCAAGTATGGGGATATAAGGAATACATTGATATTTA
>CAZDXY010000057.1:0-23546 GCA_964509385.1 uncultured Rikenellaceae bacterium | reverse complement strand
ACTATTTTTTCACATTACCTAAAAATCTGAAATGATTTAAAGCAGAAATAAAAGGTACCATTCACTGAGTTTGTATAAAAATGCCTTCAAATTAAAAACACAAAGTTTCCATTCAACTATTGGTTAAAAAAGGGAACCCGATCAATATACAAAAAATATATGATTAGTCAACACATTGATGAATTAATAATTCTTTCTCTCTCAGTGTAATGTAAAAAAAGAGGCATGGAACAAGCCCCACACCTCTTGAATTGATAGATGTTAAAACTAATTGTTCTTCTTATAGATAGGCAATTTAACAACTTTTGCCTTTAAATTCTTATTTCTGATATTGATGAAGATCTCTGTACTTGGTTTGCCATATTCTGGTGTTAAATACCCCATTCCAATACCTACTTTCATCATGGGCGACATGGTGCCTGAAGTTACTTCGCCAATTACTTCACCCTCTTCATCCATAATTTCGTAATGCTGACGAGGAATCCCCCTGTCTATCATTTCAAAACCAATAAGTTTTCTGTTCAATCCGTTTGCCTTAAGATCAAGCATGTAATCCTTATCGATGAAGTTTTTGTGATCGACAAATTTTGTTATCCAACCCAAACCAGCTTCAAGGGGTGAAGTGTTATCATTAATATCGTTTCCGTAAAGGCAAAAACCCATTTCTAACCGAAGAGTATCGCGAGCACCAAGCCCAATGGGCTTAATGCCAAATTCAGTGCCTGCATCCATAACTGCTTTCCACAGTTTTTCTCCATCCTCATTGCTGCAGTATATTTCACAACCTCCTGCACCAGTGTAACCTGTAGTTGAGAAAATTACCTCTTTAATACCTGCAAATGAAATTTTCTTAAAGGTATAGTACTCCATATCTTCAATGGGCTCACTGGTAAGTTTTTGCATTGCCCTAAGAGCAAGAGGGCCTTGTACTGCTAGCTGAGCTATTTCATCCGAAGCATTATACAATTCCTTCCCTGGTGTTAACCCAAATTTTGAAGCATGTTGGCAAAGCCAATTCCAGTCTTTTTCAATATTTGCTGCATTTATAACTAAAAGGTATGTTAAAGCATCTACACGGTAGACCAATAAATCATCAACTATACCACCCTTGCCATTGGGAAAACAGGAATACTGTACTTTCCCATCAACAAGAGCAGCAACATCGTTCGATGTAACGTACTGTAGATAATCGAGTGCCTTTGAACCCTTCACCCAAACCTCACCCATGTGCGACACATCAAATACCCCAACCTTTTCGCGAACAGTTATATGTTCATCATTTATCCCAGAGTACTCAATGGGCATGTTATAACCAGCAAAAGGAACCATTCTTGCTCCAAGATCAATGTGAAATTTTGTAAATGGAGTTTGTTTCATAGCAGCATAAATTATAAGGAGTTATTTGTAATAATTAGGAAATTTTATACTACAAACCTAAAGGTTTTTTTATTATTTGACAATAAATAAACTCAATATTATTGGATACTTCTTATTGTTTTTTGATTCTTTAGTTTATATTTGTATATCCAGTTAAACACTGAAAATATAAATATATTTTTGCTTTAGCATTAATTAAATTATTTAGTAAGTGGATCAGTACAAATATGTGGATTATGATTTTCTCAATGCCATGGCAGAGGGAAGTAATGAACTAATTCATGATCTAATCCACATGTTTATTAAACAAGTACCCATTTTCTCAGAGCAACTTGATTTGCTTCTCCAAAAAGGTGAACATTTGGCTCTTGGCAAACTTGCTCATAAAATTAAAGGTTCAGTTTCTACAATGGGAATTTATGAACTAGCTGAAAACATGAAAGTTCTTGAAAATTTAGCCATAGAAAGCAAGCAAGTTGACAGGTATCCCGAACTTATTGAAAATTACAAGTCAATATCAGCAGAAGCAATTGAAGAACTAAAGGATATTATTAACCGATATAAACTATAGAGCACCATGATAAACGTTGAAAAAATTGAAGATGTTCTGGTTGTCACCATGGCAACAGATAATAAGTTGCATTCAGCCATATCTCAAAAGTTTAAGCAGGATGTTTCCATGCTTTTCGATCAGGAGGGAGTTAAAATGGTAGTTAGCCTTGCCGGAGTTGATTATATTGATAGCTCGGGGTTTGGTTCACTCCTGTCAATTCTCAGATCAGCTAAGAATAGTGCATCGCAGCTCAAACTCTGCTGTATTTCGAAAGAAGTTATGGAGTTGGTTAAACTACTCCAACTTCACTCTGTGTTCGACATAAAAGAAAGTGTTGATGACTGCCTAAAGAGTTTTATGTAATTAAAAAAATCGCTTTAATAAGCGGTTTTTTTGCATATAAATTATCTGAATACCAGCTCAAAATCATCAAAATAGTCTATTACGATTGGTTTTTCTTTTGATATTTTTCCAGCCAATATTTCTTTGGATAATTGATTTATTATGTAACGTTGCATTATCCTTTTAATTGGCCGTGCTCCATAAAGTGGATCAAAACCTGATCTTACTATCCAATCAATTGCACTTTCGGTAATACTAATAGCAATGCCTTGTTCTTCAAGCATTTTCCGAATCATTTGAAACTGAATGTTGACTATTTCACGAATATCTTCCTTTGTTAGAGGGGAGAACATAATGATATTATCGACCCTGTTCAAAAATTCTGGTCGAATTGTTACCCTAAGCAACTCAAAAACTTGATCTCTTGTTTTTTCTATTACCGATTGTGTGATTCCTTTAGCTGCTTCCCCTAAATTAGCCTGAATTATATGTGATCCAATGTTGGATGTCATAATAATGATGGTATTCTTGAAGTCAACCAATCGACCTTTATTGTCCGTTAACCGCCCATCCTCAAGAACCTGAAGGAGAATATTGAACACATCGGGATGAGCCTTTTCTATCTCGTCCAGAAGCACAACGGAATATGGCTTATGACGAACTGCTTCTGTAAGTTGACCACCCTCATCGTATCCCACATAGCCTGGGGGAGCACCCACAAGACGCGAAACTGAATGTCGTTCCTGGTATTCACTCATGTCGATTCTTGTCATTAGTTCCTCATCGTTGAACAAAAACTCTGCAAGTGCCTTGGCCAGTTCGGTTTTTCCAACACCTGTTGTCCCCAAAAAGATAAAAGATCCTATAGGACGTTTCGCATCCTGCAAACCTGCCCTGCTTCTTCTAACAGCATCAGAAACAGCAGCAATAGCTTCATGCTGTCCAACCACCCTTTTATGGAGGTGATCTTCCAGAATCAGCAGCTTTTCACGTTCGCTCTGCAACATTCGGCTAACCGGAATACCTGTCCAACGAGCAACCACCTCGGCAATATCTGACGAATCAACCTCCTCTTTGATAAGGGAAAAATCGGATTGGCTTTTAGCCAATTCATCCTTTAAGTGTTCAATATTTTGCTCAGCTTCTTTGATATGACCGTATCGAATTTCGGCAACTTTTCCGTAATCACCCCGGCGTTCAGCCTCATCGGCCTCAATTCTAAGACTTTCTATGGTTTGCTTTTGGTTTTGTATCTTTTCAATAATGGCTTTTTCAGATTGCCATTTTGCCCTCAGCGAATTCCTTTCCTCATTCAAGTTGGCAATTTCAAGGCTTAACATTTCCATTTTTTTCTTATCACCTTCCCTCTTAATGGCTTCACGTTCGATTTCAAGTTGTTTTATCTTTCTTTCAATTTCATCGATACTCTCAGGAACTGAATTCATTTCAAGTCGAAGTTTCGATGCTGCTTCATCAATTAAGTCAATGGCCTTATCGGGTAGGAACCTTTCGGTAATGTAACGATTTGAGAGTTCAACGGCCGAAATTATGGCTTCGTCCTTAATCCTTACTGCATGATGACTTTCATATCTTTCCTTTAAACCCCTTAAAATTGATATTGAATCGGTTACGTTTGGTTCATCTATTAGAACGGTTTGGAACCTTCTTTCCAACGCCTTATCCTTTTCAAAATACTTTTGATACTCGTTAAATGTGGTTGCTCCAATTGCACGAAGTTCACCGCGTGCAAGCGCAGGTTTTAAGATATTGGCTGCATCCATTGCCCCTTCGCCCTTTCCGGCACCTACCAATGTATGGATTTCATCGATGAAAAGGACCACTTCCCCATCGGATGCAATGACCTCTTTGACAACAGATTTCAATCTTTCTTCGAATTCACCTTTATACTTTGCCCCGGCAATCAATGCACCCATGTCAAGAGAATATAATTGCTTCGACTTTAAGTTTTCGGGTACGTCACCATTAACAATTCGATGTGCAATTCCTTCAGCAATGGCTGTTTTACCTACACCTGGTTCACCAACAAGAATTGGGTTATTCTTTGTCCTTCGTGATAAAATCTGTAATACTCTACGTATTTCATCGTCGCGACCAATAACCGGATCGAGTTTACCATTCCGAGCCATTTCATTTAAATGAAGTGCAAAACGGTTCAGCGCATTGTAGGTATCCTCTGCAGATTGGGAAACGACCTTTGATCCTTTTCTAAGTTCATCTATGACTTTTTTCATTTCACCATCTGTCATCCCGGAATCCCTCATAATCTGAGAAACCTGATCTCCCGATTCCAGAAGTCCGAAAATCAAATGTTCAATTGATACAAATTGGTCTCCCAATTCCTTTGCAAAACTGGAAGCCTTTTGCAAAACCCTATTGCTAGCAGAACTTAAATATAGTTCGCCTCCTGTAACTTTCGAATATCTATCTAATATACTATCAAGAACTGTATCGAAACTAAGAATATTAATACCCATCTTGCTAAAAATGAAACTACTAACATTTTCTGCCTGACTCAGAATTCCCTTCAGTAAATGGATGGGTTCAACAGAAGGATGCTGATAACCTTGAGCAATTGAAAATGCCTGTTGTATTGCCTCCTGTGATTTTATGGTGAAACTATTCAAATTCATAGCAAATAATTATAAGTTTTCTTATTGATTTCTTTAATTCTGAGGTTATTCAAATCACTTGCCATACATCAAAAAAATGCCACAATGTCTTGTTAATTAGTCACTTCATGTCTTTTTGACTTATTTAAAAAAGTTTAATTATTAATTATTGGCATACTTAATCAGATAAATGATTTTAATCAACATCTTAAAAAAAATTTCTAACGCAAGTTTTCATTAACAAAATAGTCTAACAGGTGTTTATTGGATGATTATTAATTCAAATCATTATTTAAAAAATATGAATAAGAAAACTATCTTACTGATTACAATTATTTTTTCAATGCCATTTCACCTTTTTTCCCAAGGACAAAGACCTGGTGCTGGAAGTGGACAAGAATCAATGTCGGATTTTACAGGAACTGTTATGGGAAAAATTATTGATAAATCCGATGGAGAACCCGTTGAATACGCAAACATTGTTTTTTACCGCATGAGAGACTCAGTTATGGTTACTGGGGGAATAACCAATGAGAAAGGTGAATTTCAGATTGATAAGGTTCCCATGGGTAGATACTATGGCGAGGCAAAGTTTATAGGGTACAATACACTAAAAATTGAAAGTTTTGCCATTCATCCTCGTCAACCCGAAGTTGTATTGGGAGAACTATATTTGTCTCAAGCAACAGAGAATATTGAAGCAGTTACTGTGACGGGTCAAAGACAAATGCTAACACACAATCTCGATAAAAAGGTTTACAATGTTGATAGGGATATAACCGCCGAGGGAGGTACCGCTTTAGAGATCATGCAGACAATACCATCAATTGAAGTTGATATGGATGGGAATGTTAGCCTAAGAGGTAGTCAAAATGTTACCATACTAGTTGACGGTAGGCCTTCTACTTATTCAAGCATTGAAGAAATTCCTGCGAGTATTATTGAAAGTGTTGAAGTAATTACAAATCCTTCTGCACGGTACGATCCAGATGGACTTTCGGGGATTATCAATATTGTGATGAAAAAGAGACGTGAACCCGGTTATCATGGAATGGTAATGCTAAATGCAGGAACAGGCGATAAGTACAATGGTACTGTTAACTTTAACTATCGACAAAATAAAGTTAACTTATTTACTAACCTGAGTTATCGTCAAATGAGAATGACTGGAGAAACTCTATCCGATAGAACTACAAACATAAATGATAATACAAATTTTTTAACCCAGGATCAAGATTTTAGACGAAAAGGTCAATTTATTAGTCTAAGTGGTGGTATGGACTACTTTATTGATAATTCAAATACTTTAACCTTATCAGGTGGTTTAAATAATCGAGACTTCAACATATGGGATTTAACACAAACCAATTCCTACGTTCCAATTGATTTCCTATATGATTCTTACTTAAGAAAGAATCAAGGGGGTTATGGATTTTCATCGTACAATTTAGCTATGAATTACAGGCTTAATGGTAAGCCAAACGGAAGGGAATTCAATGCTGATATTTTTTACAACTCAAATCAGGGTTCAAACGCAAACGACTTATCTCAATGGTGGGAGTACGATCTTTTCCCAAGTTTTTATGAGAAAACTAATTCTGAACTACTAGGTAATACTTTAACCATTCAAGCCGATTTGGTTCAACCCATAGGAAATGGTGGAAGGCTTGAAACTGGACTAAAAGGCATGATTCGTAAGCAGGATAGCGACTACATATTCTCAAGGCTAACTGCAGGAGAATGGGTACCTGATCCTCTGAGAAATAATCGTTTTATTTACGATGAACAGCAATATTCAGCCTACGCTATTTACTCAAATACCTTTGGAAACGGTAATTTTAGTTACCAAGGAGGGTTAAGAGTGGAACAAGCTTACACCAATGCTGAACAAAAGGCAACAGAAGATGATCCAATAAAACGTGAATTCCTTAATTGGTTTCCAAGCGCTCATATAAAATGGGACATAAATAGCAAGAACTCTGCTCAAATTGCATACAGCAAAAGGGTTAGCCGACCTAACACCCGATTACTAAACCCTTTTATTGATTACTCGGATCCCCTAAACCTAAGTACAGGAAATCCCATGCTTAATCCTGAATTTACAAATAGCTATGAATTGAGCTATTTCTACAACTTACCTAAAACAAGGATTAGTGCAACTGCATTTTTCAGGCAAACTACAGATATAATATCACGATATGTTGAAGTAGATGAAGAGGGTATTGCTATGTCAACTTTCCGAAACATTGATATGAGCGAAAATTTAGGTTTAGAAGGTGTTTTTACACAAACCATTGCACCCTGGTGGCGATTCAATGCCAGTGGGAGTTATTTTAGCACAAAGTTAATTGCAGCCGATTTAGATCAAAAAGCAAGTGAGGGTAATAGCTGGTCAGCAAGGGCAACATCGACATGGTCAATTGGTCGAAACCTCGAAATACAAATGAATGGCAACTACCGATCACCATCTATTTCGGTTGGCGGCTCAATGCGCTTTTGGCAAACCGGTGGTGGACAGGGACGCACAGAAGAAATGTACTGGGTTGATCTTGGTATGAGACTTAATGTACTTAACCGTAAGGGCACTGTTACCCTTAGAGTAAGCGATATTTTTAATACCCAAAAATTTCGGTCCGAAACATGGGGACCCAACTTCACCAGTAATATTGAACGAACTCGTGAAAGTAGAGTTGTTTACCTAGGTTTCTCTTATAGGATAAACGAGTATCGTACACGCAAAGAAAGAAGATCAAATGGTGATGATAATGATATGGACTTCGAATAATCGTTTTGCTTAAAAAACTCATAAATAACGGGTGATAAAATTTCAATTTTTTTTATAGAAATCTTATCACCCGTAATTTCTTTTCAGAGAATCAATGTGAATATTTGAAAACAAATAATCTTATTTGTTTTCATTGGAATTACGGTTTTGTAGACTTAAATCACAAAACTTCGACAAACAATTAACAATCCCTAACCTAGATTTTTCCATCTCAATACCAACAATATGCTCAAGTTGAGGGTATAATTGCTTTGTGGTATTGGCATTAATTATCATTTGATGAAGTGTAAACCAATCATTCCAAAGTCCTAGACGTTCCTGTAAATTGTTTAACCAATTAAGATTCTTCGCTGATATTACAAAATTTGAATCCTCATTTTGTATAAGTTGTAACGTGTATACTATATCCTTAAGGTGTTTACGTATTTCGTGCAGAACAATATCTTCATAACTAGACCCAACAAGTAATCTGATTTTAAAATGCTTATTTTCAACAAATTGATAACAAATTTCTTTACTTATTTCTAAATTTTTATTTTCTTGTTCCTTGAAAAAAGAGATCAGAGAATTATAAGAATTTGAATCCAACTTTTTGAAAGATTTATCAATTTTCTTTTTCGCTTTCTTTTCAAATTTATTAATAGATTTGCTCAATCTCTTTACCTCATATGGAGAGTTTTCTTTAATACTTTTCAATAGTATAGTATGGATATGAAGGTCGCGGAGCTTCCCTGTACTGGTGTATATTTTCCTTAATGATTTGTTAAGCTTTGGGTTAACTTGTTCATTTGTTAATTGATTCAACAACCTAATAAGAGCACGTAATCTTTTGACTGTTAAACGAAAATCATGAATTCTTTTAGGTGAAACTCTTTGTTTTCTATTTCGAATTAGTTTCACCAATTGCAACACCAGAGTATTGGCATATGAAAAAAGAAACTTGTTCATATTACGCAAGTTAATGAAGAAATATTGAAAATCAATTATTTTATTAAAAACTTAGTATTGAAAAAAATCAACTTATAATTCAAAAAATGTAATTCAAAAGAACTAATGGCAAAACCTTTATAGTATTTAAAATGTTATATTTGTTGTTTCCCATTTTTTTCATTTTTTTTTTATGAAAAAATTTTTCCGTTTTATAAAATTATATTATCGCGAAATAATTCGTGGAATCTATTTTCTTGTTGCCATAATTTCAATTCTTGTCTTTCTTCCCAGGGAGGGAAAGTTTAAGTATGAATTCCAAAAGGGAAAAGCATGGATGCACGAAGATTTAATCGCCCCTTTCGATTTTCCAATTTATAAAACCGATAGTGAATTAATAGCTGAACGAAATTCAATCCTGGCTAGCCTAAAACCAATTTTCAGGTATGATTCAACCCTTATACTAAAAACACTTCCAAATTTTAAAGATGAAATTTTAAGTTTACTTGAATTTATTGATGAAGAAAAAATTAATAAACAAAAATCCTACGAAGATGAAATTGAGAAGTTGAAGGAGCATTTAAGTTTTGTTTATCAAAAAGGGATAATCAGCAATAACGAGTTTCAGGAAATTGTGAACAAGCAAAAAACAGGCATATCTATACTCATTGGCAATCAAGCTTATGAAACACCTTTGTCTGAGGTATTTACAATAAGTTCAGCGATAGACTATTTAAACTCCAAAGTTGAAATACTATTAGCAAAAAACAAAGAATTTGAAAGAGCTTTTCAAAGAATTAATTGGAATAATTATGTTACCTCCAACTTACATTTTGATGAAAAAACAACTGAAATTATCTCTCAGGATATGTTGTCCAACTTATCTCTTACAAAGGGGCTAATTTATGCTGGAGAAAAAATTGTAACCAAAGATGAAATTTTAAGTCAGGAAACCTACCAAGTATTATTCTCTCTAAAAAGAGAATATGAGAGTAGAATTGGATTTGCTGGGAATTTAAGAGTATTAATTTTTGGACAAACCCTACTTGTATCCACACTATTCTTTATGCTTTTTTTATTTCTATACAATTTTCGAAGAGAGATTCTTAGCGATGATCGCAAGATCATCTTTATTTTACTACTAATAACAGTGATGGCTATTATATCATCTATTCTTTTAAAACGAAACCTTATTAACATTTATATTGTTCCCTTAGCCATTATTCCCATATTCATTAGAACTTTCTATGATTCAAGACTTGCCCTTTTCATTCACTTGGTAACTGTTTTTTTGGTAGGCTTTTTTGTTCCAAACAGCTTCGAGTTCGTTTTTCTCCATTTCATTGCTGGAATCGTTGCTATTATTAGCCTGACAAACCTCTATCGTAGAGGTAAACTTTTCATGTCAATATCATTGGTTTTTCTCTCGTATATATCAGTTTATATAGGAATAGCAGTTATTCAAGAAGGGAATATTTTAACAATTAATCCCTATAGTTTTGTTTGGTTTGCCATTAACGCCCTTCTGCTGTTAACTTCATATCAACTCATTTATGTATTTGAAAAGACCTTTGGTTTCTTATCAGATACTACCCTAATGGAACTATCTGATACTAACCAAGATTTGCTTAGAAAACTTGCAGAAATTGCACCTGGTACTTTCCAACACTCTTTGCAGGTTGCCAATCTTGCCGAGGATGCTATATACAAAATTGGGGGTAATCCACTTCTTGTCAGGGCAGGTGCGCTTTACCATGATATTGGTAAAATGGGGAAACCATACTACTTTATCGAGAATCAATCCCCTGGTTTTAATCCTCATCAAGGCATTGATTTTGAAGAAAGTGCAGATATAATAATTCAACATGTAAACGAAGGCATCCAAATTGCCAAAAAACATAATATACCGGATCAAATTATTGATTTTATAAGAACCCACCATGGAACAACAAAAGTGCAATACTTTTACCGTATGTTCCGTGACAAATTTCCAGAGATTAAAGACAGCATTAAACTTTTCAGCTACATTGGACCAAAACCATTTTCGCGAGAAACAGCTGTGCTAATGATGGCAGATTCAGTAGAAGCCGCCTCTCGTGCCATGAAGTCAATAACTTTTGAATCAATAAATGATTTAGTTGAGAATATTATTAATTATCAGCAAATAGAAGAGCAATTTAGCGAAGCTGATATTACTTTTAAGGATATTACAATAATTAAATCTGCTTTCAAGAAAAAATTGCTAAATATTTACCATGCTCGTATTGAATATCCTAAAACTAAACAAGAATAATTGATTTATTGATAAATATTAATAAAAGGATTTTTTTCAACCATTTTTTCTTATTTCATTAAAAAAAAGGTTTTAACGATAAATATATTTTAAAAGGCTCGGATATCAATTCCGAGCCTTTATATTTAAACCGTTTAATGAAAAATTATCTTAAATCTACAATTTCAATACCCTTATATTTTTTAACATCAAATGTAAAATCTTCATCCTTCAATGTTATGTTCGCATTAAAACTCTTAACATTGATGATGTAATTGATTCCATCCTTTCCCTGATATTTTATAGAAATGGGATCAAGTGTTCGTTTGTTGAACCTAATCTTTATAAGAGAATAGGGCACCGAAAGATCTTCTGGGTAAAGATCAACCTCGTAAATGCTTACGCCCTTTTCAACCTGTTCACCAATAAATCTCGAATTGAAATCCTTCTCATAGTCGGTAAATATTTTTGTTGGGTCGTCGAAAAAACCACCATCAAGAGAATAAGGTTTTGAAATAGTAACCTCATTTGCTTCAGGAATATATTGCCATTTAGTTTCACCATCAAAGTAAACATCCATCCCCATTAGGGAGAGGGTGTATTTTTTCCCCTTATAGCTCAAATTCCCTTGGTGAGTATCAGTAATTCCCTCCTGCAAATTTTCGAGTGTAAAAGTGAAATCTGCTTTAATGCTTTGATATGATTGTATTTTTTCAGAAAAACTCTTGATCAAATCTTTCCCTAGTGGAGCCGATTGCCCAAACAAGTTTACTGAAAAAATAACAATAGCTATTGTTGAGATAAAAAAAGTTCTTTTCATAATCTGAATTATTAAATTGAATGTTTAAATGTTTTTGTTCTCGTTCAGGGTTTTCAATATGTTTTGCAGTGAAACCTCATCCTGAATAAGAACTTGACGTGCTTTGCTACCCTCAAAGGGTCCAACAATACCTGCCGCTTCTAGCTGATCAACAATCCTGCCAGCTCTGTTGTATCCGATGGAAAACTTTCGTTGTATTAACGAAGTTGATCCTTGTTGATGCATCATTACCAGTCTGGCTGCTTCTTCGAAGAGATCATCCCTTTTGTCAAGATCAACATCAAGTATATCTTCAGCAGAATCGCCCGTATATTCAGGAAGCAAAAATGCAGTAGCATAACCCTTCTGATTGCCAATAAAATCGGTTATACGTTCAACTTCTGGAGTATCAACAAAAGCGCATTGTACTCGAACCAAATCATTACCAGTGGCAATAAGCATATCACCTTTCCCAATTAGCTGGTTAGCTCCAGTGGTGTCCAGTATGGTGCGGGAATCAATCATGGATGATACCCTAAAGGCAATGCGAGCAGGGAAGTTAGCCTTGATAACACCAGTAATAATGTTTGTTGTAGGCCGTTGAGTAGCAATAATTAGGTGTATACCTACCGCTCTGGCTAATTGGGCTATTCGGGCAATTGGGGTTTCTATTTCTCTTCCGGCAGTCATTATCAAATCTGCAAACTCGTCAATTATTACAACTATGTATGGAAGAAAATGATGTCCTTTATTTGGATTGAGCCTTCGGGCACTAAATTTCTCGTTATACTCCTTTATATTCCTTACATGTGCAGCTTTTAGGAGATCATACCTAGCATCCATCTCGATACACAAAGAATTCAGTGTAAAAATAACTTTTTGTGTATCGGTAATTATCGCTTCTTCTGTATCAGGTAGCTTTGCAAGAAAATGTCTTTCCAACTTATTATAAAGGGTAAGCTCAACTTTTTTTGGGTCAACAAGTACAAACTTAAGCTGTGCTGGATGCTTTTTATAAAGTAAGGAGGTAATTATTGCATTAAGACCTACTGATTTACCCTGACCCGTAGCCCCTGCGACTAGTAAATGAGGCATCTTAGCTAAATCAATAACAAAGGTTTCGTTGGAAATTGTTTTACCTAAAGCTATTGCCAAATCAAACTTATTCTCCTGAAATTTAGTAGATCGTATTATTGAAGCCATGGAAACCACTTCGGGTTTTAAGTTTGGAACTTCAATGCCTATTGTTCCTCTTCCTGGAATTGGAGCAATAATCCTTATGCCAAGAGCCGCAAGGCTAAGGGCTATATCATCTTCAAGATTTTTAATTTTACTAATTCTAACACCGGGGGCAGGTACAATTTCATAAAGGGTAACAGTAGGACCAACTGTTGCTAAAATTCTAGCAATTTGAATATTGTAATTACCTAGAGTCTCAATAATTTTATTTTTATTACTATGTAGCTCTTCATCGGTAACTGGTGCCTGTCGATTTTTATAATCCTCAAGCAACTCAAGTGGAGGAAACTCATAAGAGGACAATTCTTTAGTAGGGTCATAAAAATCTGGTTCTGGTAACACATCCAATTCTCCCTCCTCGCCAGTATTCATCTGAACCGTCATAATGATATCTTCATCTGCTGAGTCTTCTGAAAAAACTTTATCAATTTCTGTTGAGGTCTCCGATTTAATCCCTATTTCATCTTCATTGTCTGATTCAACAAAAGGAGAATCTTCTTCTTCCTTTATTATCTTAAAATAATCTGGTTTTTCAATGTCATCAATATCTTTTGATGTAAAATTACCTTCGTCACTTGTTAAACCTTCAAAGAGTAAATCAACATTTTCGGTTTTTGAAGTTGCTTTAAAATAGTTTATTAAAGAGATTGATATTCGTTTAAAAAAATTTAAAACATTGCTTTTTAAATAGATTAAATATGCAGTACATGCAACTATTAGAAGGAAAAGTGTACCTGCTTTCCCAACAAAAGCTATAAGCCATTCGCTAATAAAAAGACCATGGGCTCCTCCCAATCCACTCCCCAGCGTACCACCCATGCTACCAAACAAAAATCCAAGCACCAGTGAAACTAGAATCATACCGATTATACCTTTTAACAATGAATTGCGCAAAGGTAAAAGTCTAATTTTCAACAATCTAAAACCAATTAGGCCAAATAAAAATGGGATAATAAAAGAAGATACTCCAAACCATCTGTTAATAAATTGCGAAGCAAAAAAAGCACCAACCTTCCCAGCCCAATTATTTACCCTAACAGAAGAATGGGAAAAAACCGATTGCCACTGGAAACTTTGATCGGATTGCCAGGAAAATAAGTACGACAAAAAGGCAATGGTGAGGTATAACGAGAAAAATATTATAAATAAACCAATAGTAAATCTTACACGTTCATCCTTAAAAAAACTCCTTTTTGGCTTGTCTACACCCTTTTTCTTTTTATGGTTTTCACTATTTGTAGCCATAAGTGTCAGTTAGTCTATAAAATGCATTTTATTAATAAAAAAACCCTTACAAAGTAAGGGAATTATTCCGAAAAAGCCTATGTATCACTATTGAAAAAGGTAAATTAACTCCATCATTGTCTCATAATTTACCTCTTCATATTCCAATGGAATATTAAATTCATCCTTTGCTAGCTTTGCTGATTTAACTGAAGTGGCTGCAATGTTCATTTTTTGATTGAACATTATTACTGAAAACTTTAACATGATACCATCAATGGCTTCAAATGGTGTATTATGGTTTGGCATGTTTACAACAATATCGTCGGTATACCATATTTCAAAAGAGTACGATGTGCTATCGTTAAAAGTTGCGAGTGCTTTTTTACAGCTAAAACCTAAAAAACTTTCTGTTTCATCAACCTTTTCAATGATCATATCGGGCATAGCCTTGTATGCAAAGTGATAACGATTCTCTTGTAAAGGTTCCCGGTAAAAAAGTTTTTTGTTTAAAATTTTGACAAGGGTTGTTGATGTTTTTGAATCAATATCTTGAATAAAAGCAAAAGAGAATGCCCCGGAAAGTGCTTCAATTCTATTTACAGTATTATTATTCTTAAACCTAACAACCATGCGATCTGGTCGAATATTAGGATCGTATTTTGATGAATCCTCATCTAAATATGTAATGCTATATTCGATAATTCCTTCACTTAATATTAGATCCTTTTTAAACCTTTTGCAACTAGTCGAAAAAATCACTAAAAAAAATAATATAGTTAAAATAGCAACTCTTTCAATCGAAAAAAATCTACTCGGCTTGCCTTTGAAAAGTTGAAAAAACATAGTTATTTTCAGTTTATTTTTAGTCATTAAATATATATATATTTCATTTAAATAATCAATTTTACTAATGGTCTTTTTTAAAAAAATATCATTTAGTTGTTTTCAAATGTTTTCCATTTTGAAATAATTTCTATCTAGGATTAATTGCAAAAAGGGAATAGCAAATCATTTTTTAATGAAATCTATGATCTTGAATTAAATGTATTTCATATCCTATTAAAAATCTTTATCTTTAAGAATAAATGATATAACATGAAAATTTCATTCATATTAGTAAATCCAACTGTCCCAGAGAATATTGGATCAGCTGCACGTGCAATTAAAACTATGGGTTTTAGTAACTTAAGGCTAATTAATCCATGCGATTATCTGTGTGAAAAAGCTTTAATGCTAGCTCATGGCTCACACGATATTTTGCAAAATGCTTCGGTATTTAATTCATTAGCTGATGCCATGTTTGACATTGATTTTTCAATTGCCACCAGTGCTAAAGAACGATGGGTAAAACAAAATGTAATTAACATTCGGGAACTCAATAGTTTCATTGAAGAAAAAGCGAATACAATTAATAATATAGCCATTGTTTTTGGTGGAGAAGAATCGGGGTTATCCAATGAGAATATTTCTTTATGCGATATTGTTTCGACCATAACTATTGCTGAGCCATTCCCATCGTTAAATCTTGCTCAAGCAGTTATGGTCTTTGCATTTTCTCTATCAAAAATTGATCAAAAAAGAAGCAAAGACGTACAGAATAAATCGGACTGTATGAGTTATAAACCATTAAAGGAGAAAGTTATTTCAATTTTAAATGAAATAGGTATTTCCTCAGAATCATTGGTACACGGAAGAGTTTTAGAGCGAATGGCAAATACAGATGCTCAAGATATTAAACTTCTTCACTCTGTAACAACCAAAATTATTGAGAGTCTCAGTAGATAGAGTTAAAAAAACCAAATAAAAGGGTGACACTATGCCACCCTTACTATTTTATGATAATCAAAATTTATTAATCGCTTGTCATGATAAAAAGCGGAAGCATTTCAAAACTTTTATAAAAAGGTCTTAGCCTTTCAGTATTATAAAACTTTGAAACATTTACCAGTTTTTTCTGGCTTACTACTACATCGATGGGCATATTGTCGTATCGGCCATTTTTTAGTACAACCAAACGACCATGTACTCCTTTTAGGATAAGATCAAGAGCGAGGTTTCCGAAAGCCATTGGAACAATAGAATCAATGGCGTCGGGTTCGCCACCCCTCACTAAATACCCTAACTTCTGATTGATAGTGTTAACCTGTTTACCATTGTTGTATTTGGGCGAAATTTCTTTTATCTTCTGAGAAATGAGATCACCTATCCCCCCCAGTTTTGCATGACCATAAGCATCCAATTCAGTACCCTCAAAAACCATTTTATCCATACCTTTAAAAGTTGCACCCTCGCTGATCATTACTGATGAGTAACGACTTGGATTTAACCTTCTGTCTTCAACTAGAAGTTTTGTAAGTAAATCAATGTCGAATTGATGTTCAGGAATTACACACCTATTAGCAACACCTGCCATGGTTGGAAGCATAGCGGTAAACCCGGCATATCGTCCAAAAACTTCCATCACCAAAATACGTTCATGCGAACCAGCTGAAGTTCTTAGAATATCTGTCATTGCTATGGTTCGAGTAATACATGTACTAAAGCCAATACAATAATCGGTTCCAGGAACATCATTGTCCATTGTTTTTGGAATAGCTATCACCTTCTCACCCTCCTGGTACAAACGAACTCCATAGCTTAATGTATCATCACCACCAATTGGAATTAGATAATCAATACCAAGAAAATCAAGGTTTTTTATCACTTCAGGGGTAAGATCGTTAATTTCTTTCTGATATTTACTCTTATACTGCAATGGTACTTTATCCTTCGCAACTTTTGAGGGATTCGTCCTTGAAGTATGCAGAAAAGTTCCACCTGTTCTAAAAGATTTGTTTACCCGTTCCTCGGTTAACCACTCATAGCAGTGGTTGTTATCAGCCTCTTTGTCCCTTACTATTTCTATCATGCCTGCCCACCCTCGTCGAATTCCTACAACCTGATACCCCTCGCGGAGAGCCCTGATGGTTACAGCCCTAATTGCCGGATTCAAACCCGGAACATCACCTCCTCCGGTGAGAATGGCTATTACGCCCTTCGATTTCTGTCCTTGTGCCATGTTTTTTAAAATTAATAGTAATTGGTAATATAAAATTCTGAAAACATATTTACATATAACTATACTTCAGGGTATTGTGTAAACTCTATGATACCAATAAATACATTGAAAAAAAATGCAATATACTTAAAAAAAGATGCTATTTAACACCTTTGGTTGAAATATTTGCAAACGATAGGCTTTGAATTAGAACTACCCCTTTACAGATTTATTGAGAATTCATCTGCATCTGGGAGAACTGGAAATTTAATTCGAAAATCGATTAATTCTTTAAGATTAAAACTAGTGGATATTATACCTTCCTCATTTTGCTCTTGTTGAGCAACCACCTGCCCTCGAGCATTAACCAGCTGAGAATCTCCTGTATAGGAGATATTCATACCATCAATCCCTACCCTATTGGCGGCAGCTACGTAACACTGATTCTCAATTGCTCTTGCTTTCAGCAATGTATTCCAGACTTCTCTTCGGCTACCCGGAAAATTTGCAACATTGATCATCAAATCGTAATCATTACGATTTCGACTCCAAACAGGAAAACGCAAATCGTAGCAAATCTGGGGTAAAATTCGCCATCCAAGATAATCTATAACAACACGATCTGAACCAGATGTATACTCAATGTGCTCCTTACCAATGCTGAAAAGGTGTCGCTTATTGTATTCAAAAAGTTCTCCCGCAGGTGTTGCAAATAGGAAACGATTGTAATACTTATCACTCTCAACAATTATAATACTACCACAAATTGCAAAGCCATATTCCTTTGCATTTCTTAGCAACCATTGTGTTGTTTTTCCGTTCGAGGGTTCAGCAAATGGTCTAGGGTTCATGGTAAACCCTGTTGTAAACATTTCGGGAAGTATTACAATATGTGGATCTTCTTTTATTGTCTTTATGATACTATCAAATCGGCTTATGTTTTCATCAACGCTTTCCCAAGCCAAATCGCACTGGATTATAGAAGTTTCGATGATGTTTGTTTTCATTAAACTTTTTTTACAAATATACTATTTTTTATAAACTCATATTAAATTCATTGTCAGTTATTTGAAAAATAATTTTAATATTAACTAATATTTTAGTTGTTTAACTAATATCTTAGTTGTATGTTTACAAAAAAAAGCCATGAAAGAGTTAACCAGGGCAGAGGAACAGGTAATGCAGATTCTTTGGAAGATTGGAAAGGGTTTTGTGAAGGATATAATCGACCAAATGCCCAATCCAAAGCCAGCGTATAATACAGTTTCTACAATAATCAGGATTCTTGAAAATAAGGAATTTGTTGGGCATGTTGCCTATGGCAAAACCCATGAGTACTACCCATTAATAAGCAAAAAAGAATATACTGGGGCTTTCTTTAAAGGATTTATGAAAAAATACTTTAGCAATTCGTACCAGCAGCTTGTTTCATTCTTTGCCAAAGATGAAGATCTTTCCGTTGATGAAATGGAAGCAATAATTAATTTACTTTCAGACGAATTAAAAAAACAAAAGCAAAATGGAAATTAATAATATACTCATCCTTACAATAAAACTAAGCCTTAGCCTAACACTGGTATGGGGTTTATGGTTTGCCTTTTTGCGAAATATGAATCGTTTTGCCTTGGTAAGAACATTTTTACTAACAGGCATTATTTTTTCTTTGCTATTACCTTTGCTCATACCCCTAATTCAAAGTAAAAAAATTGTTCCACTCACAAATTTTGGGTTTGAACCCAGTTTTTTAATTCAAGGAGTTACAATTGGAATTCAAGAAAGTTCAATAAATTGGATAAACATCATTTTTATTATATACCTAAGTATTTCAATGCTTTTCTTATTTCGCATTGTGATGCAAATATTCAAAATTGTGTTGCTTGCCAAAGGAAATGTGAAATATAAAAAAGAGGGTATATACATCATTGAGCATTCAAAGAGGATTTCACCATTCTCCTTTATGAATTACTGTTTTATTAATCCTAGCCAAATACCCGGCAATAAAATTGAAGGGGTAATCGCTCATGAGAGAGCTCACTATACAAAAATGCACTCCATCGACATAATGCTTATGGAGTTGGTTGGATTATCACAATGGTTCAATCCATTCTACTGGATGCTACGTAAAGCTATTGTCGAAATACATGAATACCAAGCCGACTCTACAGCAATTCAATCTCAAACTGATACTTATGCATACTTAGATTCCATAGTTTCCATTGCCTTTTGCGGAGTAGCGCTGCCCATTGGTAATAATTTTAATAAATCTCTAACCTTAAAACGATTAGCCATGATAAACATTTCCCCAAAAAACAAAAGGGTCATCCTTAGATTATCAATTAGTCTGTTGGTTTCAGTACCCATAATTATTGCCATCTCTTGTGAGTCTGGAGTTCTACCAACAGAAGATACTGACATTGTATCCATTGAAGCAACCGTGGAGAAAAGTACAACAAGTGTCGAAGATCAGGTATTTGTTATGGTTGAGGAAATGGCTGGATTCGATGGTGGAAACAGCAATAAGTTTCGCGAATATATTGCCAGCAACCTTATTTACCCCAAAGAGGCTGCCGAACATGGCATACAGGGTAGAGTTTTTATTAGCTTCATCGTTGAGGCTGATGGGAGTGTTTCTAATGTTGATGTGGTACGAGGGGTTCATACCCTGCTCGATAACGAGGCGATTAGGGTTGTTGAATCAAGTCCACGTTGGACTCCTGGAAGGCAAAGAGGAGTAGCAGTAAGGCAATCCTTAACTTTTCCAATAATATTTACGCTGGAGTAATAATTAATCAAAATTACCTATAGACATTATGTATTCTGCAAATCGCCTAAGTAAAAGGTTTATTCTGTTTGTATTCGCCTTGATTTTATCCTTAAGCATTGCTGGTCAGGAAAATATCTTAAATGATTCTCTTTTTCAAAAATCGGATCGAAACGAAACTCAGCTAATCGAAGAGATCAAACAAAGGCTTAGATCCGATAGCACAAATATTGGAATCATGCTAATGCTTGGGTCGCTTTGGGAAAGTCAAATGAAGTTTGATAGCGCAATGGTTATCTATAAGAAAACCATTGAAATAGATAGCATTTGCACTCAATGCTATTACCGATTAGCTGGCGTTATGGTTTCGAGAGGAATGGTAAAGAGTGCTATTGAACACTACAAAAAAAGCCTGGTACTCGATTCAATGAATACATCTGCTCGAGCCCAACTAGCAAGATTGCTGAAACGCGAAAATCGCTTTGTTGAAGCTATAGGCCACTTCACCTGGATGGTAGAAAAGGATACGCTAAACGCTTACCTTTGGGAGCAGGTTGGCGATTGTGCATCAAAGCTTGGAAATTTTTCGTTAACATGGCAATCATATAACACTTCATTCGATTTAAACTCTGCCAATATGCCCTTAGCATCGAAGTTGATTCAACTTTGCATTCAGTCACAAATTCCAACTGTTATTGCTCATCCAATAGCCGATAGGGCTTTAGGTCAAGATTCAACTTACATTCCTATTATTAGGCAAAAGGGTTACCTCCATTTTATGGACGAAAGCTACAGGGATGCTGAAAAGAGTTTCGAAAAGGCATACTCCTATGGCGATACATCGCGATTTACCATGAAATTTTACGGAATTAGCCTTTCAAACAATGGATTTTACTCAAAATCATCATTTTTTTTAGAAAAAGCATTTGCCTTCGACTCTACCGATGGACCATTAAATTACCAACTTGCAAAAGCACAGATCGAGATTGGCGAAAGGGTAAAGGCAATTGATATTCTGAATTTAACCGAAAGATTGTTAACTCCAAATCCACATGAGCTATCGTTTCTTTTTGCAACCCGTGCCGATGCATACAATCGTGGCCGAAATTACCAGAAAGCCATTGAACAGTATTATAAAGCAATAGATTATACTCCAGACCAACTTGAATATCTTTTTGAAATTGGATTATGCCATTATTATTCAAAAGAATTACAAAAAGCTAAAAATGTTTTTAATCAATACATTGATTCTGTATCCTCTCTTCAAGATAATGAATCAAAAAAAAATAGGATTGGGAGTGCAAATTATTTTTTAAAAGAAATAGAGAAGCAACTATTTTTCAATGACGAGCATTGAAAATCATGAATTACCTTGATAACTCTAAAATTACCAGATCATCGTAAAGAAACATTATTCTCTGAATAATAGGCAAGCCTACATTAAATGTAATATTACCAATACGGTTTACCGGTAAAACTTTTGATGAAGTGCCAGTAATAAAAACTCCATCAAGAGAGTTTAAATCTGTAGTATGAATTTTTTGCTCAAGAAAAGGGATCCCTTCTTTTTCACATATTTCCAGAACTTTCTTTCGTGTAATTCCCTCCAATACAGTACTTGACGGGGAAGTAATAATAGTTTCATCTTTAAGGGCAAAAAAATTTGATCGGCTACCCTCGGTGATGTATCCATCCTTATCAACAAGTAGCACTTCACTTGTTTGAGAAATACAGATCATTCTTTCTGCATCTCCCCTCATTTCGGGATTTTCAAGTTTCACATTCGGGTTTTTCCTTTCCCTGGAAAGAAGTTCAAGCTTAACTCCATTCTGATAATCGGATTGAGGGGGATAATGACTGTCGATAAAGTATGCAAGTAGCTGAATGAAAGACATCTTATTAGGATCGAAAATGATAGATATTTTTAAGTTCTTTTCATCAACAGGATTATCTGTCAATAGTTTTAGAATGTTTTCTTTGATTTTCTCAATCATTGGACATTCAAATCCCGATATGCTACAAGACTTATAAAGTCTTTCTAAATGCTCCTGAAGAAAGATTGGTTTTGTACCAACTACGCGTAAAACTTCGTAAATTACCTGACCTTCGAGTATAAGATTTGAATTAAGTTCCTTTGTACTGTATATTTTATCGTTTATAAGAAAGAAATTTTCTCCCCTGTCCAATGGATAAATCATAACATAAGATGTGCTTGCAAACAATAAACTATATTAATGGATTGGAAAAGGATTCGCTTTTTTTAAAAAATGATTTCTAGAAAAAAATTTATTTCTTTTTTAAAGAAGTATAATATTCTTCAAGAATTGTATTAATAAGTGGAGTATAGTACTTGCTGAAGAAAATAGCACGATTTCTTGCACCAAATTGGTAGAGTAAACTGTTAATCCATTTCCCTCCTGCAACTTTTGCTGTCCACATTTGAACCGGATTTTCAGCAAAATTACCACAAAAGTAGTAGTATGTGTTATTTGGGCTCATAATAACAGCAGGGGTTATTGCATTTAATCCCAGTTTAGCTAATACTTCTTCACCTTTTGAATTGACATCTATTTCAAAATAAGAAACCACATGATTTTGACCAGGAATAATAAACTCAAACCATTGCTCAAAAAGGACATTTTCATCTACACCAAACCGTTGTACTTCATTGGGTTGAGTAATTATTGAAGGAAGGCTTGAATTTAGATGGATATCTTGAATGAGCAACTCTATTAATCCATCATTGCTGAGCAATACTATTCCATCCTTGTTTGTAGGCCATACTCCTAAGTGCTGTGATTCATAGAGATTTTTCATCCATTCGGGCGGTCCTCCATTTTTATCTACATCAAGTGTCGAAAAGTACTTACCTAACCAACTTGTCCATGAGATATCAAGAAGTGCTTCTGTTTTACTCCTAACAAGCGCATTGGTAGGAGTACTGAACATATTATACTCTGCAATCACAAGCTTACCATTATCTATCATTTTTTTAATCAGTAAATAGTCGTTTTGATTTAAACCACCATAAACTTTTTGCGAACGCACAGGTTTTGTTTTACCCTTGTACCATTCAAATGAATGAACACCATAGCAATCGGTATAATATGCTACATCAAATACAGCGGCATACGCATCAACTTTATTTATCCGAATACTTTTAAAATCAAAAATTTCATCTTCAATATCTACGGGGAAGAAACCGTAGTAATCCTTGGTATGAGAATAACTTTTTTTATTGGGTAAAACAAAGCGATTATTGTTCAATAGCCAAGTAAATGCCTTGTGTTCAGGTCTGTCAAATCGAGTAACAGTCTTATCGAGTATATAAATGTTTAATTCTTTTTTTTCATTAAACGACCAAACTAACCTAAGTAAAAGGTATAATATTAAAAGTGCACCTAATGAAAATCCAATGATTGTAAGAACTTTTTTCATTTGATTAAAAATTAATATAGTGGAAAATTACTTCTCAATATATCAAGTTGACAATCGAAATTTACAAAAAAAAAAATCAAAAACTACTTTTTGTTAAATCATTCTTAAACTAATAAAATTATAATTATCCATTTTTTAATGTATTAAAGATTGTTTACA
>CAZDXY010000056.1:0-23784 GCA_964509385.1 uncultured Rikenellaceae bacterium | reverse complement strand
TCCCGAAGAAATGATATGCATTGAGGATGTGCAAAAGTTAATCGATGATATGTATAGAATTCCAACTGATGTTGGCGAAGAGATACTCCATGTGCTACCGCAAAATTTTATAGTCAACAACGAGGCTGGCATTAAAAACCCTGTTGGGATGTCGGGACAACGGCTCGAAGCAAACTTTCATATCGTGATTGGGCAAACCGCATCGGCAAAAAATATTGAGAGATGTGTCAATAGGGTAGGCCTTAAAGTAAGCGATCTTATCCTTGAGCCTTTAGCTTCGGCGGAAGCTGTCCTAACGGATGATGAGAAGGAAGCAGGAGTAGTGCTGGTTGATATTGGTGGAGGTACCACTGATGTTGCGGTATACTACGATGGCATTGTTAGGCATACTGCCGTTATACCCTTTGGTGGCAATGTAATTACCAATGATATCAAGGAAGGTTGCCAAATATTGCAGCGTCAGGCAGAATCGCTAAAAATACAGTTTGGTTCAGCTCTGGGCGATATTGCACCGGAGGATAAGATAGTAACGATTCCCGGTATTAGTGGTCGTGAACCCAAGGAGATATCCTTTAAGAATTTGGCTTATATCATTCAGAGTCGTATGGAAGAGATCATTGACACGGTGAGTTTCGAGATTGAAAACTCTGGTTATGCCGAAAAGTTAAGTGCAGGAATTGTTCTAACCGGTGGTGGTGCCATGCTAAAGCATTTGCCTCAGCTGGTTAAGTTTAAAACAGGATTCGATGTTAGGATAGGATATCCCAATGAGCATTTAGCTGCTGATACATCTGAGGAGATTAATGTGCCAACCTTCTCAACAGCAATTGGGCTTATCTTAAAAGGATTTGAACAGGTTGAAACCCTGAATAGGATCAATAACGATGAAGATTTTGGAGAAATAGATACTCCACAAACCGAACAGCAGAAGAAAAAACTTGTTAAAAAGAGTGGTATTTTGGATGCTTTTAAGCGAAAGTTCACCGAAATATTTGAGGAGAACGATGCCGAAATGTAAAAAATGATATAGACAAAGAATTTGATAATAAAATTTTGAAGCCATGACAGATGAATTGATGCCTTTCGAGCTGCCATCCCACAAAAAGTCAATAATTAAAGTAATTGGCGTGGGTGGAGGCGGTAATAATGCCGTGAACCATATGAATAGATTGGGCATTAAGGATGTTGATTTTGTTGTATGTAATACCGATGCGCAGGCTTTGGCAAACAGTACAGTGGGTATAAAAATCCAGTTGGGGTCATCGCTTACCGAAGGGCGGGGTGCTGGTAATAAACCTGAAATTGGGAAGCAAGCAGCCATTGAAAACCTTCAGGATGTGGTGGATGTGTTAGAGGATGGGACAAAAATGGTTTTTGTAACTGCGGGAATGGGCGGTGGCACTGGAACAGGAGCAGCACCTATAATAGCCAAAGCTGCAAAGGAGATGGGAATTCTCACGGTGGCCATAGTAACAATACCCTTTCGAAATGAAGGAAGAAGGCGAATTGCACAGGCAGTTGAAGGTATTGAAGAGTTACAAAAGCATGTCGATTCGCTTCTGGTTATAAATAACGAAAAGATAAGGGAGATTTATGGAGACCTTAAGATTTCCGAAGCATTTTCAAAGGCAGATGATGTATTGGCCATTGCCGCGAAGGGTATTGCAGAAATAATAACCGTTCATGGATATATCAATGTTGACTTTGCCGATGTAGAAACCGTTATGGTCGATAGCGGTGTTGCCATCATGGGATCAGCAATGGCATCGGGCGAGGGTCGTGCAATAAAGGCAGTTCAAAATGCACTATCATCGCCACTGCTTAACAACAATGATATTTCTGGTGCAAGAAATATCTTGCTCAATGTAACCTCTGGTGTTCATGAGATCACCATGGATGAAATAGGTCAAATAACCGATTTTATACAATCTGCTGCTGGCGAGGATGCTGATTTAATCTGGGGCAATGGGACCGATCCTCGCCTTGAGGAAAACCTGAATGTAACTGTTATTGCAACTGGTTTTGGTACCAATAGTATTCCGGAATTGTATTCCAGAACCAAGAAAGTGGATATTATCCCTCTCGATGGAGAAAAAACTGAAAACAGAGAGATACAGCAGTCCATTTTTACGGTTAAGGATAAGTCTGCAACTTCAACAAAAAAGGATAAGCTGCAATCCGATAGGCATCAACGAATTATTGAGTTTGACCTTTCAACACCCGACTCCTTTTTTGAGAACCCCTCTTCCATTGATAAGGAGGATAAGAGTACCGAATTTGTAGTAAAAACAGCAAAACCTAAGGCGGACGATTTGGAGAAGGAAAACGATAGCGTCTATCGATCTGAACCTACACCCATACCTGAGAAGGAGTTCATCGATCAGATGGAGAAAGTTCCGGCATACGTTCGTAAGAAAATTAAGCTGGGCGATATGAACTACTCAAATAAACCAAATATTTCTCGATACACATTAAACCAAGAGGATGGCGAAGTTTTCTTAAGAAACGATAATGCTTATCTTCATGATAACGTAGATTAGAAATTTACCTTAGTATGCTATTTTTAGGCTAATACATTTGTGAGAATATTAAATATCAAAGCAAGTTGTTATCATTAAAAAATCATTGTCATGTCATTGGAAGAAAGGATAAATCAGGATATCAAGAGTGCCATGATGGCCAAGGATAAAATTACGCTCGAAGCACTAAGAGCTATAAAAAGTGCCATCTTATTGGCAAAAACAGAAAAGGGAGGGGCTGAAACGTTAACCCCTGAAACTGAACTTAAACTATTGCAGAAGCAAGTAAAGCAGCGAAAAGAATCGGCAGAAATTTACACTCAACAAAACCGACCCGAATTGGCTGAAAAAGAATTGCTGGAGGCTAAAGCCATAGAGGTGTATTTACCCAAAATGCTTTCGGATGAAGAACTGAAAGTTGAGATTAAAAAGATAATTGAAACCGTTGGTGCTAAAGGTCCTTCTGAAATGGGTAAGGTAATGGGAATCGCTTCAAAAACCTTAGCTGGCAAAGCAGATGGAAAAGCGATTGCAGAAATAGTAAAAGCAGTATTGGCGAGCCTTTAAGGGCTTATATCATAAAAACCATTGCAAAGAAATGGCAGATACTCCCTGCTAGTACAAAAAGGTGAAAAATACCGTGAAAAAAGGGAATGTCTTTTTTGATGTAGAAAATAATTCCAAGAGTATAAGTAACACAGCCAACAAGAAGAAAAACCAATGAAATAGTTGGTAAGTTTCGAATGATTGGCACTATGGCCATTATAAACATCCACCCCATAGCTCCGTACAGAAATGCAGAGATATTTCGCCATTTATGGGTGTAGAACCATACCTTAAAGATAATTCCAGCTATTGCTAAGCCCCAAATTATTCCGAAAAGAACCCAGCCCAAGGGGCCTCTAATGGCAACCAGGGTAAAAGGGGTATATGTTGCTGCAATAAGTATATATATTGATGAATGGTCGAAGGTGTTAAGCTGGTATTTCCTCCGAACATTTTTGACGCCATGAAAAAGAGTGGATGCTATGTAAAGAGTAATCATACCGGCTCCAAATATGCTATAGCTAACAATATGCCATGCATCGCCAAACAATGCTGCTCGTGTAACAACAATGGCAGTACATGCAATGGCAATTAAAACCCCTACACCATGAGATGTGCTGTTAAAAATCTCTTCGTATTTTTTTAGTCTTTTTTTGGCTGTAGAATTCATTTTGGGGATTTTCTGTTTTGAGTTTATAAAAAAATGAGTTAGAAAAAGTTTGTTATAAACCCTTTTCTAACTCACAAAGCTAACGAAACAATAATAATATTCTCTTTTAAAAATAGCTAATAATTATATACCAGTAATTGTGAAATCAACCCTTCGGTTTTGAGCTCTTCCTTCGGCTGTTCTGTTGCTTGCTTTAGGTTTATCAAAACCATATCCCTTTGAAACAACTCTATGCGCTGGTACCCCCTGCTTAATCACATACTCTGCAACAGAAAGAGCCCTCTCCTGCGAAATTCGTTGATTGATCTCTGCTGATCCAACATTATCGGTATGCCCACCAATCTCAACCCTAACGTTGGGGTACTCGTTCAGGAATTCAATAAGCGCATTAAGCGATCGGAAGGATTCAGGTTTAAGCGTTGCTTTACCTGTTTCAAAGTAAATATTTTCAATATCAACCGATTGACCAACTTCTATTGGCGTTACATAGAAATTCCTGACAATACTGCTCATTGGAGCAGCTTTGGTTAAATCAACTGGCTCGAATCGGTTGTAGAAATTGATAACCCTAGGCGTAAGGTCGTAATTGAACCCAATAGGAAGCTTAAGGGTATAGCTGGCATTTTTCGAGTCATACATAAAAGCAGGAGTTTCAACACCATTAACCCTCATTTTCACCTCGAAGCCTTCGTCAAGTTGTTTTCCTGTTTTTGTGTTGATGATCTTTCCGCTTAATGAAACCATGTTGGCATCCTCACGTTCGGCAAAGATGTTTTGCTTAAGAGCCACAAATTCAACATACGATGTTAAATCGACCCTATTTTCAAGAGTTTTATAATTTTTAGCATTTACTCCTAGGATATAGTTTACCCCAAAAGGCAACCTTAGGGTATAATTACCATTAACAGGATCAATGTAGATCGAATCTGCAATTTCCCCATTGATGATTATTTTGGGTTGTGCTTCTCCGAGGATTGGCGTTAGTGAGCTGTTGTCGAGAACTTGACCTTTTATCTCAACCCAAGGAACAGATGAAACGAAAAGTGTTATTTCCCTTTCAATGTAAACGGTTTCCTCTGTCACATCTATAATTTGGGGAGTTGCAATAAAATTATCCACTTTGCCACTGAATGTATAGCTTTCTCCCAATGGGAGAAGTGCTTGAAATGCTCCTGAAAACTGATCATATACAACAGAATCGGACAGTTCTTCGTTGATAAGAACCTTTGGATTGCGCGAAAGCGGAATGGGCATTTGTGTTCTGCTATCGACAATTCTACCTTTAACCAGAACAAATGGAATGGCGGAGAAGTAAAGATTTTGTTTAGTCTCTGCATACTCCCGTACATTGGTAAGATCAATATCAGTGGATATTCCATTCCAATTTTCCATTTGCGGAAGCAATGTGTAGGAATGCCCTAAAGGAAGAAGTACCTCATAGGAAGCAGAAATTTTATCGATATTGAATCCAGGGAATGTTTCACCATTAACCAGCACTTCATATCCTGTTTCTTCAAGCATTAAGGTTTGATCGGATTGATTAAGAATTAAACCCGAAAGCCTCACAAAGGGAAATTCTTCAAAAATCTTTACCCTGAAAATATCGGATTTTCCCAGTGAGCGCGAAATTGAAGTATAGTATGCCCAGCTCTCCTTGGCATTCATTTTAAAATACGAATCCCAATTGGGGGAATTTATGGTATCGGTTACTTTGATTGGTGCAGACCAGTTTCTGTAAGTTTCATCAGTTCTCTCAGAGTAGTATATATTATAGTTATCGCGTGTTCCACCAGAACCTCCAGAGAAGTATAGCCTGTTCTTATCAGCAGTAAGGTATGGTGCCTCCACGCTTCGCATTTTTTGGGCATCGCGTGGGCCACCCTTCATGCTTTTGGGTTTTGAATACACATTTTCCTTTATCTTTTTTGAAACGTAAAGCGATAGCCTACGCCCATTTGGCTTAGTAGTATATGCTAATACCAGCAATTCCCGGTCGGGAGTTAGGTATGCGGTAGTTACTCTACCCAAACTTTTTTTAGCATACCTGCGGACTTTTATGGGAACAGGTTTACTCCAATCGTAGTCACCACTCTTTTGGATTATTGAAAATCCATTGGTTAGCCATCGGGTGCCATTCTTATTATACTTGCCCAGTATTAAGTACGATTTTCCATCGTCGAGTGCTGATAGAATGGCATTGTACCTACTTATATTAACCGTACTAGGAAGCCTGCTGGCTTCACTCCAACTGCCATCATCCTTTAGGGTTGAGTACCAAATATCCTGGGTATTATCGGCACCAAGGGTATTATCAGGATGATTTACCCGGTTGAAGAATAAGGTATTTCCATCTCTTGAAATAACTGGGTTTATCTCTGAATATTCAGAATTTACTGATTTCCCCAAATTTTGAGGTTCGAACGATGTTTGAGCATACACATTTAAAACTGAAAAGCAAAGCAAAACTGCTATGTATGCGAAGGATATTTTTGTTCTTTTCATCTTTTTTTCCTTTACGTTGTTTGCAATTATTATGTATTACCGGTAGGGTAACCCCTGAGGTGTTTTTACCCTTCCAAACACAAGGTTAATTCCAAATCGGAAGTTTAGATTTGTGAAGGAAAGAGGATCAACTAAAGGAGTGTAATAGTTATCTGCCAAAAGGAATATCTGCAATGGACCAGGTTTAACCATTAGTCCTAATCCAAGATTTGTTATGGTTCTTTGATTAAAGGAACCTGTAAATGCTATGTTAAATGCTCTTCCAATTCCCTGAGAAATACCAACCGAAAAAGCAGGGTAGTTTTTTCTGTTTATTATCGAATATAACTGAAAACCAAGGTGTGTTCTCCTTGCCAACTGATAATTTGCCGAAACGTAGAACTTGGGTGGAAGCCAGGTGATGAATGCCTCTTCAAACTCCTCATCACTGAAGTTGTTCCGAAAAGCATTTATTGTTGAGTCGATATCAATGTCGCCTCCAGTTAAAAAGCCTCCAAGCGCATCAATCCCTTCGAAGGTCGATTCGCCTCTAATACGATAGTTGAGAGTGCTATCGCTCCATTGTATGAAACCAATGTCGCTGAAGGATAAAGAGAAGGTAGTTCGCTGGTCGAACATGTACGAAACTCCAAATGCAAGCGATGCTCCAGGGTTACGGAAACGGGTTAGATAGGAAGTTAGCCATTCTGTATTTGAGAAAAGATCACCATTGGGCATCATATCCGAAGTTAGTGGAATTCCAGCGCTGTATAGAGTCCCATCGTTAGTAAATGTATGATCATAAACATCGTCATCAATTGTAACTTGGATTTTTTGAGGCTTAAGGTATAAGCACGAAAGACCCTGAAGAAGGCTAATTCTTCCGCCAAAGGCCCATTTGTTCAGCTCAGTGGAAAGGCCAAAAGTGTACTCCCTATGCAAATTAGCATTTATCCCGAACGAACCCAAATCCATAGTTTCGCCCACCATGTCTGCATTGCCAAAGATTGCCATTCGGAATAAATCTCTTGGGTAGAAAAGCGAAAGGCTATGCCTTTGCCTTACACCGATCCAGTAATTCCAGTTATATATTCTTAACCTAAGGTGGAATAGATCAATGTCTGCATTGGCAAAGATCATATTCTGATGATTAAGTTCGTTTGGAATCTTCCCTGGAGATAGCCTTAACGTATCATCAACCCATTCTACAACGGAATTGGGGACAAAGCCATTGTGGATTGCCTGAAAATAAATTGATGATATCCCTGGAAGCCCAATGCTTACTGTATGCTCGGGGCGAACGGTAGGAATTAAATAGCTGGATTGAAAAACATTCTGAAACAAAGGCAGCGTAAGCTCCGATTGTGCTTTCAGATTATACCCAGATATTATTAGGACTAAAAAAATGATTATTCTTTTCACGATCATAAAATTTTAGGATTAATCTCCATTGATAAAATCGTTTGGATTAATTGTTCCGCTGAAGTGTAAACTAAGGTTAATAGTCATTTTATTCGACGATAAAACTTTTATAACCTGTTCCGCTTGTCCCCCAGTTGAAAGGCGATAGAAAAGGAGTAAGTGCTGTGAATCCACAATCTGATCATATTCCTCCTTGGTAAGGCTAATTGACAGGTACGACGAGCTGGGTCCAGTGGCAATACCATTGTCGTCAACCACTGCGCTATTGGCAAGGGCAACTGTACCATCAATTGGATCAACATCTTGACTGAACACTAGGTTATATCCCTCTTCGATAACTCCATCAACTTCGTTTAAACAAATAGCTTTAAACCTAAAGTTAAGCGGTATTTCATTGGTGACCTTGAAAAGGAGAGTTATTCTAAAGTCCTCTGTTAACCAGGTGCTATCATTTATTTCAGGCCAGGAAACATCCATTAATGTATCACCAAGCAGGTGTGTGGTTGCCCAGCCATTCAAAGGAATAACAATATCAGTTATTAACGAAACTAAACTATTGCGTTTTATGAAGTAGCTGTGGTTGTTCGTTTCGTCACCAATTGTGAAATCAGCACCGAACCTAAGCCTGTTAGGTGCTTTTTTGAAAACCTGATCAATGTTTGAGTTATTGGCATCAAGTACCAGTGCAGTTAATGCTGGAGGATCGTTGGGGTTGATATTGTAGTTTATAATATTATTCCCTGTAATATTTAGATCATTGGGACCAATTGCTCCAATATTTATTATTGGAATTACCTCATTCTGATTATTAATTGCCTCGAAGCTGCTGAAAGCAAGGGATAGTGGAGTACCATAGCTGTTTTCGAAGTTCAGCGTAAAAGAGGGGTCGGCAAAGTACTGTTCGGCAAGGATTGTTGAATTAAAAGCACTAATCGAAAAAGCTTGATCTGAAATGCTGAAATCCTTATTAAACTTGCCTGTAATTATCTCAAATTCTGGGTCGATTAAATCAATACTTATACTTAAACCTCCAGAATAATCGGTAATTGCTGTATTTTCTGTAATGGTAAAATCGACCTGAACTAAAAACCTGTTGTAGGTTTGGTCGGAGGAGTTATAAAGATCAAGAGTATAATCGCTTAGTGGTCTTGTATCGGTAGAGTTGCTCCCAAAACCACCCAGATAAAAGTTTCTTGAGTAGGATTGTCCTGCATTATTTTTCAGCGAAATAATGGTTAATGAACCAGAAATGGGATGGTGGAAATTGTTTACGATGTTTAACTCCATATCGCCCTTGGGGTTATTCGCATCTCTATAAAAAGTAACCGTTTTAACCTCCTGTCCGGCAACTATTTCATAGAAGTTATTCAGTGTTTCTGTAGTTTGGAAAGTTCCAAAACCTGGAATCAAACCGCCAGGAACAGTGAATTCATGGTTGAATGAAGTGCCTACAACTGAAAATTGGTCATTTGAATCTCCAATGTTAACCGTATCGCGAACAACCATGAAGAAAACCCCAGTTTCGGGATCAGTTTCCACAGTCGTATTGGATCCACTTCGCTCTACGATTTCCTTAAAGGTAATGGAAGATTTTACAATGGGGAAAACCCACGATTGATGAATGGGTTCAATGTAAATATTCTCGTAATCGGAAGGATCCCAACACGAAACCATTACTAACACAATAAATGTTAGCAAAAAGAATCTTTTTGTTTTTTTATTTATTTTCATAACGTTAGGGTTGATTACCAATAATAGCTAAAGCTAATTTAACTTTTTTTAGTATTACAATAAAATAAAAACAGTTTTTATTCAAAAAACAACAAAACAAAAAAGGAGCCATAAGCTCCTTTTTTGTTTTATGTGGGGTTTTAGTTTGATTTTCTAAAAAAACAATGAGCGTTTATCAACTATTCCAGCACTTTTCTTCATGGCTTCGTATGCTTCAAACCCAGCTCTCGATTGGAATGAGTTCATCAACCTTCTTCTTTCGGCAGATTTATCACCTTCTTCTATATTTACTGCATTAACAACAAGGGCATATACACCAGTATTTCCCTTTACTGGCCCTGCAATAACTCCTTCGAGGGTAGAAACGGCAGTTGCAATTACAGCTGGTTCAAAACCTACTGTGGGTAATGAGAACGAGGAGAAGGATATCCTTGAGGCTTCCATAATTAAAACGGAAAGGTCTCTGCCAATCTGGTTAATATTGTCATATTGATTCATTACATTGCTAAACTCTTCTTTCAGCATTTCTGCTTTCTTCTCAACAATAATCTTTGATTTGATATCTTCTTTAACTTGCTCCAATGGAGCAATTCCTTCCTCTTTGGCACTTTTTATTGTGGCAACAACAAAGTTATCGCCAAATTCAAATACAGGAGAAACAGCTAGTTCCTTAGCGTAGTATGCCCAACGAACCATCTCTCTTGGGTTTTCCAATCCTGCTACTTTACGGTCGGATTCACGTAGATTTGACGCTACCCTTTTGCTTAACTTTTTATCCTGAACTGCTTGGTTGAATTTCTCAAATGTATTATTCAAACCAGCGAATTCACTGGCTTCTTGATATATTTTTTGGTAGGTACGTGTACTTGGGATAACTGTTCGCTCAAGAATGGCAACCTGGATTTTTTTGGATGTTTTGCTAACATCAAGTATGTTGATTATATGAAAGCCGAACTGGGTTTCTACTAAAACTATATCACCCTTCTTCCCCTTAAAACAGGCATCATTAAAAGGCTGTACCATAACACCTTCGGGGAACCAACCTAAATCTCCACCTTGATTAGCCGAACCAGGATCATCGGAATATTCATTTGCTAAACGGGCAAAATTTCCACCCTTTTTTACAACGTTGTAAAGGCTATCAGCTTTAGCTTTTGCCAAATCGAACTGAACTTTCGATTGTCCTGCTGTTCCAACAAGGATGTGCCTAGCCTTTACAGAATCGGCAATCTGAGCAATATCTACAATGCGTGCCAGCTGGTAAGAGTCATTCTCGAATATTGGACCATAAACATCTCCAACCGTTGCTTTATCCGCCCACTGTTTGAGTTCTTCATTTGTTAATTCGGAAGGTTTTAGGTATTGGTTGCTGAATGGTGTGTCGGAGTTAAGGTTAGTGAATTGAATGGGATCACTAGCCTGAGCAAAGTCGTTCTTCGTTTTGTTTATCCATTCTTCTGCTACAGCATAATCCTCTTGTGATGGACGGATGGGGAAAACAACATACTCCACATCACGTGAAGCTTGCTGCTCAAACTCATTTTTATGTTCCTTGTAGTAATTGCTGATATCTTTTTCTGTAACGGCAATTAACGAATCGCTGATAGAGGTATAACGCTTCAGAACATAGCTGAAATCAACCTTTTTATTGCGGTCACCTAGTGATCTTTTGGCATGTAGATCTGTAACAAACATCCCCTTTTTGATAAGATTGATGTACTTATTGTAGATTCTGTCGTTTTGAATTAAGTTCTCAATGTACAACCAAAAAGTTTTCTGAAGTCCGCTTGGATCATTCTCCATATTTTTAAGGAACTGGATGATCATAGCTCTATCCACTTCTCCGGTTTGTCTATTGCCAAACTGTTCTCTGATTATTGGGTGAAGATTTCTACCCTGAACCATGTCAAATAGTTCCTCCGGTGTAATCACAATGCCATGGTTATCATAGCTTTTCCCAAGAACGTGTTCGCGAACTATTTCATTCCATACCTCTTCGCTAATGCGCTCAGATGTTTGTTCATCTATGGCACTTTGTCCCGATATGGCTTTATTTAGCTCTACGATACGTTCAATACGTTCTTGATAATGCTGATAAGGAATTGATTTTCCTGAGATTTCAGCAAGTCCAATTACAACCGCAACAAGCGTCCCTGCACGATTTCTAAGTTTCTCAAGTGTAGCCATTAAAAGAAAATATTAGTTCAAAAAATCTATTATTTTTAAGGGTACGAAGATAGCTATTTTAGCGTTTCGCATGAATTCTCAGTAAACTTTTTCAAAATATTATTTCATTATTTGTTAAAACGGGGCGGGTAAGATCTGAATTGCTTTTTTGTTATCAATAATACTGCTATAATGATTTTATAGTGTATGTTGTTTAAATACAATTTTTTAGACTATAGATCTTTTCTAATTTTTTTTAGATAAACTAAATCAATACGGCTTCCATCCATTTTGGCAACTTTAATATGAAAATTATTAAAGTTGATTACTTCCTGAGATTTTGGAATACTCTGGTAGATGTTTAAAACAAAACCCGCCAATGTATCATAATCTTCATTTTCGGGTATATTCAACTTGAATTTTTCGTTTAGATATCTTACTTCAAGCCTTCCAGAGAAAAGAAACTCATTTTTACTAAGTTGCTTTTCAACAAAGTCGCTCAAATCATGCTCATCGTCTATTTCACCAAAAATCTCCTCGATGATATCCTCAATGGTTACTAATCCGGCCGTGCCCCCAAATTCATCTACAACAATGGCTATACTTTTTTGCTCTTTGATAAAAGAGGTCAGAAGTTTACTCGCTAGCATGGTTTCAGGAACAAATTCAATTTTAAGCAGTTTAGATTTAATGCTTTGTGGTTTTTTGAAGAGATCTTTACAATTAACATATCCAATGGTATTGTCAATACTTTCAGCGAAAACAGGAAGCCTTGAGTAGTTGGTAGTAATAAAGCGTTCTTTTAACTCGTCAACGGAACTGTTTACATCAATGGCTTCGATGTCAGTCCTTGGAATCATACAGTCTCTAACCTTAACTTCGCTAAAATCCATAGCATTTTGAAATATCTTGATTTCTTTATCAAGTTTATCATCTTCTCCTTCCAAACTTTGGACATCGCCTACAAAATGATCTAAATCGACTTTGCTAAAAATTCGCTTTTCTTCACCCATTTTAACCTTTTGTCTCAAAATATTTCGAATAAAGCCTAAGGAAATCCAAGTTGAAAAAATACTAATTGGGTAGAAAACGATGTAGAAGAATAGCATGGGTAGCGAGAAAAATTTTAAAAACCCATTGGGATGACTTCTAAAAAGTGATTTGGGAAAAAACTCTGCTGTAAAAAGAATAACAATTGTTGAAAAAACGGTTTGAACCAATAAAACAAATAAAGGATAATTTTCTAGAGTTTGCTGAGACAAAACTAGAAGTAGAATAGAGTATAAAAGGCGAGCCATTTCAATACCATAGACTACAAGTGCAATATTGTTGCCAACCAGCATTGTCGCAATGTATTGACCGGGGTTCCGGGTAAAGATTTGAATAACTTTCGAAGTGAAAGTACCCTGTTTTCGTTCTAATTCAATTCGAAGTTTATTAGCGGAAACAAAAGCTATCTCCATTCCCGAAAACAGGGCTGAGAAAAGAATTGATAATCCAATTATTAAAGGGTTGTAATCCATTATTCTGGTTGGTTCTCCCGATTTATCGAATACTTTTTCCTTCTTTGACGACGAAGGAAAAACATGAGCAGAGCTACTACAGCAAGCACAAAAAAGGTGTAGCTGTTGCTAAAGCCTGATTTTATTGTTGAAGAAACACCTAGTATTGTGCACAACAGGGATAGTATGACCCAGATTACTTCCATTACCAAAGACGCTCTATTCATGAATGATATTATAAGTTTGGGTTTAAAGTTAATAGATTTTTTATAATCTTTAATATTTCCGCTTATGCTTGGTTTATCTAATCATCATTAACATAAATGGTCCCAGAGGTTTTTTTGATTACCCAATTGTCAAAGTTTTCATCAGAATCGAATCCCTCACCAAAGATCACACCATCTGCTGTGGTTATCTTAACCATATCATTTGAGTAAATGGTTTTTTTTGCTTCATCCCAAAAAAGTTGTTCAGTGTTCAGTATTTCACCTTTTTTGTTCATTGCTACAACATTGTACTTTGCATTCCAAAGTTTTTTCTCATCATAATAGATAGCAAAATTGGCTTTTAGCTGCGACTCAACTTCAAGAGAATCGTTAAATGTATATACTGTAATTCCCTTGGGGAATTCGGTGTAAGGTTCTTCGGTAAACTTAAAATGTTGGGTTTCTGGTGCAATGACATGAAGTTTGGTTTGCCCCAATTCAGTATAAACAATTTCAATATTTTTTGCAGTAATACTTGGAATTCTTTCCTTGTCAGCAAAAGCATCAACCATTTCCAGATCAGTTTTGCAGGAAAAAAGAAAAATAGTCCCAGCAATTGCAGGGACTATATATTTTAGAATGCTTTGCTGAAAACGGTTTCCTTGCAAAGTGATGCAATTAGGGTCTTGCTCGAACGGTTGTTGTTTCATTAATCCAACATTTAACAGTATAACGAGCTCCAGGCTCTAAGTCCTGGAAGAAAATATCTTGCTGTGCCGGGAAATATTGGTTATATATTCCAATTAGCTTATCGCAATCATCAGTCAGGTTTGGATCAACTTGCTTCGCCCTAATAAATTTATCAACAGCTGCCCAGTATACAGTTCGTTTTTCAAAATCATCGGTACCACAATTTTTTTCCGAGGCGTAAAGGTTTCCTATCAGCATATAAGCATGTCCTAAGTTAGGATTCTCAGAAATTGCTTGTAGAGCTAGTGTTCTGGCTTGTTGTGGATTTTTAAATTCGTTGTTCATGATGTTAGCATACTCCACAAGATATACTGATTTTCTTATAGAGTCGCTTTCCAATTTAATGGCATCCTGATAGAATTTTTCTCCCTTCTTGAATTCCCGAAGTCCGATATAAATCTTGGCAAGTTCGTAAGCTCTTGAAGAAGTGGGCTGGTTATTGTAAAGGATTTCGCTAACCTGCCTGTAGAATGGTGTTTCTTCGCATCGGTTGGCACTGAGAAGGTTATAGGTTTTGTTAACTAGTTCAATGTCCGAAGGATTTGCTTTAACCCGAGGTTCAAAGATAGTTATCAAATTGTCGCAATTGGCAACCCCTGCTGATGAGAAGATTGCATCAACATTTTCTTTAACCTGAACGCATCTCAAGTCATCGGGCTTGTCCTTAATTTGAAGATCAAGGTAATCGGCAAGCAGCGAATATGTTTCAATGACTTTTTCTGCTTCAATTTTACCATTATCGTACATTGTTTTGGTTAGGTTCATATAGGTGAAAATAACCACTGCCGATGAAGCTTCTTTTTCTTTTTCAATTGATTCAGCGATTAAAATGTATGCTTCTTCGTATCTTTCAGGATCAAGTGCGATGAGATCAACCCCCTTTTGACCAAGCAAAACGCCTCTATTACCAAAATATTCAATGCGCATGTCATATATCATCATTAAGGAATCAATAAGGACATTTTTACGCATGGGGTTGGGCTCTTCATCAATCCATGTTTTAATCATTCGCACTCCATGCACGTATGTGTTTTGCCTTGCAGCAGGGCAATTCTTAAGCACATTCATCCAGTGCTTTTTTGCCTGATTATAATTACGCTGATTATAGTATTCCTGATACAACGAAAGGTTTGCAGCACATTCTTGCCTGGCTTCCTCGTTAGGCCCAAACTTGGGATCCTGCAGATAAGCTTGAGCATTGCCATTTAATACGCTTGTAAAAACCAATGCTAAAGGTAAAATCCAGTTTTTAAGTATCGTTTTCATTCTAAATAAATTATTTATTAATATCATTAGTTATATCTTCTTTTTACAAACCAAATGTCATAAAAACTAAAACCAACATTTACAATTCCGTAAGTCTCTTGTACTAAATTGTCCCTTAGTGTTCCTTTTTTCCCTAGTTCAAAAGAGAAGTTAAAGGATGAGTTAGTTCTACGGAATGGTAAACCTACCCCAAAACTTATGCCATAATCTTTTATCTGATTTCCATTGAGTTGAATGCTGGTATTGGTGTAATGATAACCTACCCTATAGTTAATACGCTTATAGTAATACCTAAGGTCGTATGGGTTTGGTATAATTTGAATTCCTCCTCTGAACGATTGACTTTTAGTAAGAGAATCAGTAGCATTTAGAAACCTTGCATTAGTCCAGTCCTGGGTACTGTAGTCAAAACCAACCAAGAAATTATTTTTATAGGAAAAGGTAAAGCCAGCCGTTAAATTTTTTGGGTAATCAAGAGACCCTTTTGAGTACTCATTATAGGATATGGTATCATTTGAACCTCCGCTGGTGAAGGTTATATATTCTATTCTTTGAGCTCCAATTGCTGTTTCATTGTCAAGGGTTGCTCCAAGTACTAGTTTATACTGTTTTTCTGAACCGAAAAAATGAGTATTTTGAACTCCGAAGCTAAAGGCTATGTCCCTCACCATGATGCTATTAATTTTCTGTATGCTGGCATACTGGCTGTAATCAGGGAAAACAACTTCTGAATTATACTCTAACCCTCCGAAAAGATAAGACATATTAACTCCTAATGAAAGATTTTTTATTGGTTCCACAGCAGCACCAACATAAAACTGTGAAATTCCCCCGGAGCCAAGATGATAGTATTTTATAGCACCAATTTGGCTAAGGATATCGGGGCGAGTTTCTACATGTTTAATTCTGTACCCTACTTTGCTAAAGGGTTGAATCCCAGCGCTTGCTCCAAACCAACGGGTTACAGGGAATTGAATTGCCAAATGATGAATACTAGCAGTTGTGTTATAGTTGCTTTGTTGTCCCGATTTACTTCCTACACCATCGCCCTCAACGCCAAAATCGAAAACTAACGACATTGTGTCTTGAGCAGTATATGAGGCTGGGTTTAAATAGTTTATCCATGCCCCGTTTCGTATACCCTGTGTTAATCCCCCCATTGCTTTAGTGTTGGCATAACCACGTGTTCTCATCTCTCCAACGCCAAATTTTGAGTAAGGTGAATATGTAGTAAGACTTTGCGAATTAGCTGAAAGTACAGTCGAAAACAGCAAGATAGCTGCAAATAAATTTTTATTGCTCCACATTATATGTAAGAATTCGGTTTAATCCAAAAAGTAATAAATTTGGATGCACAAAGATGCTATTTTTTAACTTTTTATCAAAGAAAAAAGATTCACCTCCTGTAAAAACAACTTTTAAATCGGGAAAACTTAGCTTAACCATATCAATATAGCCATCAACTTCGTTGATTACTCCATTTAAAACACCTGATAAAATGCAACTTGAAGTATCATCGCCAATAATAGGATAGCTTTCGTTAATTTTTATTAAAGGTAATTTAGATGTAAAATGGTGTAATGCCCTAAATCGTGTGTTTATGCCGGGAGAAATTGCGCCCCCAATGTACTCATTATTGCTATTAACAAAATCGAAGGTTATGGCAGTTCCACAATCAATGGCCAAAACATTTTGGTTTGGGTAGAGCGCATTTATGGCAACTGCAAGAGCCAACCGATCAACACCTAATGTTTTAGGAGTTTTGTAACAGTTCTTAATGGGAATTGGTGTTGAAGAAGAGAATTTTATTATGGGTATCTTTTTCGTAAATATTTTTTCTAACTCAGGAAATTTGTTGGTTACACTCGATACAATGGCACCTATAATGTTATGATTATTTATAAACTTTTCTAATAGTCTATCCGAAAGGTTTTCGTGCTTTTCAATGGCAATAACTTCATCTTTTGAGAAGATGGCAATCTTGGTAAGCGTATTCCCTATATCTATTATTAAGTATATACCTTTACTATTATACATTACCAATGTTGATGAGCATATTATACTTTAAAGCACTTCTTACTAACCTAACTTTCAGGAAGCTAAATTATAAATCAATAAATGATTGACAAAAACTTTTTTTAAACAATTCATTAACGAAGGTTTTTACCTAAAAGTTGTAGCGTTTCGATGGCTTGATCGACTTTTTTTATGTTTTTAGCTATTATTGACAGCTTATCTTTACCTTCCTTTAGTTGAAATTTTGATGAGTTCTGCTGAATTGAACCGATTATTGAAGCAAATGTTTCTGAACGATAAAATGGTGATATTTGATTTGCAATAAAAAATCCAATGAGGAGATCATTTTTTAGCATTACCTTTTCCATGCCCAATGAAATGGCTAATTGCCTTAGAGTAACAATGTTTAGAAGATCCTTAAGCTCTTCTGGTATTGGCCCGAATCGGTCCTTGAGTTTTTCATTGAAATTTATTATTTGTTCTTCGTTTTGTAACGAATCTATTTCCCGGTAAAGCCGCATTCTTTCAGAAACACTATTTACATAGTCTTCAGGTATCAGCAATTCCATGTCAGTTTCAATTTGACAATCGTTACTTGTGGGTTTCCATTGATTTTGCTCATCCTTTGTTTCACTCTCAAAAAGATCATTAAATTCTTCTGCTTTCAATTCTTGGATGGCCTCATCTAGAATTTTATGATAAGTTTCAAAGCCAATATCTGCAATAAAGCCGCTTTGCTCACTGCCTAATAGGTTTCCAGCACCTCTAATATCCAAATCTTGCATGGCGATGCTAAAGCCACTACCCAATTCCGAGAACTCTTCAATGGCCTTTAGCCTTCGGCGTGCTTCGGGGGTTAGATCATCCAGGGGAGGTGTTATCAAGTAACAGAACGCTTTTTTATTTGATCGCCCCACTCTGCCTCTTAGCTGATGCAAATCGCTAAGCCCAAACATGTGTGCATTATTAACAATAATTGTATTGGCATTGGGAATATCGAGCCCCGATTCGATAATCGTAGTGGATATCAACACATCGTAATCGCCACAGATGAAGTCGAGCATAGTTTTCTCCAGCAAAGAGGGTTCCATTTGCCCATGAGCTACCGCTGAAGTAATTTGCGGGCAAACTTTGGCCAGCATCTGCTGTATTTCGTTGATGTTTTTTACCCTATTATGGACGAAAAATACTTGTCCTCCACGGCTTACCTCATATAAAATAGCTTCCTTTATGATATTAATATTTAAAGCATGTAGTTCAGTAACAATAGGATATCTGTTTGGTGGAGGTGTATTGATGATCGATAGATCTCTCGCCCCCATTAATGAGAATTGAAGTGTACGGGGAATTGGTGTTGCTGTTAAAGTAAGGGTGTCCACATTTGCCCTAAGTTTTTTGAGTTTTTCCTTTGCCGCAACACCAAATTTCTGTTCCTCGTCAACGATAATTAAACCAATATCCTTGAACTTTACATTATTCCCCAGGATGGCGTGTGTGCCAATTAGAATATCGATTTTCCCTTCAGATAATCTGGTAAGGGTTTCTTTCTGCTTTTTGGCTGATTTCATTCTGCTTATATAATCAACTGAACAGGGAAAATTGGCAAGCCTTTGGCTAAAGGTTTGATAATGCTGAAGAGCTAATACCGTGGTAGGGACTAAAACAGCTACTTGTTTGCTATCGGCCACAGCTTTAAAGGCAGCCCTAATGGCTACTTCAGTTTTTCCAAAACCCACATCTCCACATACCAGCCTATCCATGGGAATGGGTGTTTGCATATCTTCTTTCAGTGCTTGTGTAGCCTTTACCTGATCTGGTGTGTCTTCATAGATGAAAGATGCTTCAAGTTCTTCCTGAAGATATGTATCGGGAGAGAAGGCAAAACCCCTTTCTGCTTTACGCTTCGCATATAAAGCAATTAGGTCTTTGGCAATATCCTTTACTTTTCTCTTTGCATTCTGCTTTAGTTTTTGCCAAACTCCAGAACCCAACTTGTATATTTTTGGCCTTTCTGTTTCTTTTTCTCTATACTTCGAGATCCGATGTAGGGCGTGAATGTTTACCAGCAGTGTATCCCCATCTTTATAGTTAATTCTTACAGCTTCCTGAACTTTGCCATTCACATTGGTTTTTACTAACCCACCAAAAACTCCAATTCCATGATCGACATGAACAACATAATCGCCAGGTTTTAGGCTCAGTAATTCCTGTAGATATAGGTTATTCTTTTTTCCCAGTTCATTTTTGAGTTTGTACTTTTGGTATCTATCAAATATTTGATGATCGGTGTACAGGCATATTTTTAGATTATGGTCGGTAAATCCCTCATGCAACGTGCTTGTTATTGCAGTAAATGTGACCTGGTGATTAATGTTTTCGAAAATACTTTTTAATCGTTGATGCTGAGTTGGATTCTCGGCAAGAATATAGGTTTGGTATCCATTTGCTTTAAAATCATAAATGTTTTGTCCTAGTAATTCAAAGTTTTTTCGAAAGGCAGGCTGAGGATTTGTTTCAAACGAAATGGTATGGCTTGCTTTTAAAAGAGGTTTTATTCCAAATTCAACTGTGCTGAAATTTTGTATCAAACCAAAAAAATCGCCCCCAGAGGAAATATATTCGCTTTTGTTCATCAAGTCATGTATCTCGTTCATCCGCCCAAGAACCATTTCCGTATCGCGAATCCAAATAATACTATCTTTTGGAAGTTGATCAATAAAATTGGTTTGTACTTCATCCTCCATTTTTGTTTGAAGATTTGGAACGATGGTAACATTTTCCAGTAACTCCTGAGATAGTTGACTATCCACATCGAAAGAGCGAATCGATTCTACCATGTTCCCAAAAAAATCTATCCTATAGGGGAAAGAAGAGGAGAATGAGAAAACATCAACAATACTTCCCCTAAGTGAGAATTGGCCGGGTTCGTATACAAATTCAACCCGTTCAAAACCCAAATCTTCCAAAAAATCCATCAAAAAATCCTGCGAAATCTTTTCAGATATACTTAAAGATATTATACTCTTCTCAAATAATTGTTGGGATACAATTTTTTCGCAAAGTGCATCGGGGTATGATACAATAATAGCCTTACTATGCACATTTGATGAAAGCTCCGGTAATGCAGTTAAAGTTTCTGTTCGCTGAACAATCGCGTCAGGAAGAACTTGCCTGAATTGAACAGATCGCTTGTATGAGGATGGGAAGAAGTAGATCGGGAAACTTGGTAGAAGCACAGAAAGATCTGTGTATAGAAAAGCAGCCTCCTCTTTATCGTTCATAATAATGAGGTAAGGCCGTGAAACAAACCCCATGCTGGCTGCAATTATAATGGCATGAGCCGAACCAGAAAGCCCTTTTACCCTAATCCTTTTTTTTTCTGAAGTTTCAAGTAAGGAGAAAAGGGCTTTACTCGATACCTCATTAGAATATTTCGATATTATTTCAGAGAGAAGGGAATGGGACTCCATAAATTCGCATTTCAATTTTTTCAGGGATTGCAAAGTTAGAACGAAAAGTGAAAAAAGAACCAGAAAAAAAATATCTATTTATTTATGTTATTTCTTTTATTTTTATTAAAATACAGAAATTCAAAAGCATATGTATATATTGTTTCTAAAGAATTTAAAAAAAACAGCAAGCCAAGGATAATTTTTTAAATTGATTTTTACATTTGTGAGTAATATTAATAAGTAATTCCCAGAAGAAATTTATTGAATATCCATGGTAGAGGAAATTAAAAAATATGTTGATTTAGAGAGAGTGATTTATTCAAAAAATCCTAGACTGCTTAAAATACTACCCCGTTTTTTGATTCGATACCTTAAGAGAGTGATTCACGAAGATGAGATTAACAAAGCCCTTAACGATTTTGGTCATAAGCAGGATATTGAGTTTCTTGAGGAGGCTTTTCGGATGCTAAACGTATCTTATACCGTAGAAGGATTAAACGAAATAGAGCAAAACAAAAGATACTTTTTTGCATCCAATCATCCTCTGGGAGGTCTTGATGGTATGATCCTAATTCATGCAATAAGCAAACAATTCAAGTCAGTGAAAGTACCTTCTAACGATTTGCTAATGAACATTAAGCAGTTAGAAAGTTTTTTTATTCCAGTTAACAAGCATGGAAGTCAATTGAAAGAAAATGCTCTGATAATGGATCAAGTATACTCTTCGGATCTACAAATGCTTAGTTTTCCGGCAGGTCTTTGCTCAAGAAAAAAAGGTGGAAAGATTGAGGATTTAGAGTGGAAAAAAAATTTTATCAAAAAAGTCATCGTTCATAAAAGGTTTATTGTACCTGTATATTTTAAAGGGAAAAATTCAAATTTTTTCTACAATTTAGCCCGTTTAAGGACTTTACTTGGCATTAAAATTAACATTGAGATGCTATACCTTGTTGACGAGATGTTTAAACAGATGGGCAATAATTTTGTTGTAAAAATCGGAAGGCCAATTTCCTACGAAACGTTCGACTCGTCACGTACCCCTCAAGGTTGGGCAAATTGGGTTAAGAATAAAGTTTATGAGCTAGGTTAGGAAATAAGATGGTTGATCGCTATAATTATTAAAGTTGAAAAATTGTTAAAATCAAACCGAATGGAACAAATAATTGAACCGGTTGACAAAACTCTTCTTGAAGAAGAGCTTACTCCAAATAAGTTTATTAGAGAAACAAATAACGGAGGAAATTTGCTCTATATCATTACAGCACAAGACTCTCCGAACCTTATGCTCGAAATAGGACGCTTGCGCGAATTAACTTTTCGATCTGCAGGTGGGGGTACTGGGAAAAGTACTGATATCGATAAATACGATACATCGGAAAATCCATACAAACAGTTAATTGTTTGGGACCCCAAGGACAAAGAGATTCTTGGAGGATACCGTTATCATACAGTTGATTCCAGTAAGGGGAACGAGTTGAATCTCTCAACAACAGCACTTTTTAATTTTTCACCAAAGTTTATCAATGAATATTTGCCATTTCTTATTGAGTTAGGACGCTCCTTTGTTCAGCCTCGATATCAATCTTCCCAGCGTAGAGAAAAAGGACTCTACGCTCTAGACAATCTTTGGGATGGTCTTGGAGCCCTTGTTATTTCTAATCCCGGTGTCAAGTATTTCTTCGGAAAGGTAACCATGTATCGGAGTTACAACCAGAAAGCAAGAAACATGCTTCTCTACTTCATGGAAAAGTACTTTTCGGATTATGAAAAGTTGGTTACCACAAAAGAACCTATGCCCATTGAGATAAATCGAAAAGAGATGTCTGACATTTTTAAAGGAAAGGATTATAAAGAGGATTATAAAATTTTATCAAAAGAAATCAGAGAGTTGGGCGAAAATATTCCTCCATTAATCAACTCTTATATGAACATTAGCCCATCCATGAAGATGTTTGGCACTGTTATTAATCCATACTTCGGTGGTGTTGAGGAGACAGGTATTATGATTACAATTTCTGATATATACCAGAATAAAGTGGATCGGCATATCTTATCATTTATTAAAAGAAAGATCCATTTTAGGCGCTAAAAATATATTGCAACAAAAAAATAGCCTTTGATTTTTAAGATCAAAGGCTATCTTTTTTGTAATAAGGAAAATGAAACTATTCTTCTTTCATCTCTTCATCAAATTTCTTGCGAAATTTTTCCATGTCACTACCAATTCTATTGTAACTTTCACATTGTGATTGCTGTTTAGAAAACTCTTTTTCTTGCTCAAGGTAATTTAAAAGCTCCTTGCCTTTCAGAATCCCCGAATTTCTTATTCTACTCATATTTGTAAAATATAGGTTCATGTTTAGGCATGCTTTTTCTATGTTTACCGATTTGTAGAAATAAATATCTACTAGATTAATCAAGGATTCTAAGCGCATGATCAGGTGTTTACGCGAATCTATCCCTTCGGGAATGCTGCTAACCACAATTTCATATTTCTGGGCAGCATCTTGAAAGTTATTCTTTTTAACATCGTTTTCAGCAGCGCTAAAACTAAGTTCTGCTGCTTTAATGGCTCTTTTATCTTGCGAAAAGATTTTCATCGGAGCAATAAGAAATATAGCCACAAGTATTATCATCACTTTTTTCATAGTAGAATGAGTTTGTTGATTGATTAAGTAAAGTTAGACTATTTTTAAAACAATTTCAATGCCATTTTTGCAGGTATTTTTTTTTGAAGAAAACAAATGCATCAACCCTCGATTTTCATTTAAAAAATATGTTTATCAAAGATATAATAAAAGGCTATACATGTATAATAAAGTTAGGGAAGGATTAAAAAGACTTTAAGTTTAGCCCATACTTTTTTTTTTGTAAAAAGAGTTATACCTTTGCGCCCGCGTTTTTTTCAAATAAATATTGATAAAAACGAATAAATAGAAATAAAATATTTTGGTTTTCAATAATTAAAGAATACCTTTGCAAGCCTTTTTGAGAGAATTTTTCAATTAAAATTAAGTTTATATATGCCTACTATTCAGCAACTAGTAAGAAAAGGAA
>CAZDXY010000055.1:0-23988 GCA_964509385.1 uncultured Rikenellaceae bacterium | reverse complement strand
CAAAAGTTGGAAGAACCTTGCCTCAAGGTATTCAGGAGCGAGGGAAAGAGATTCGTACATTTATGCCCCGATGGGGCACCATTAACGAAAGGAGAAACCAGCTTCATGAGGTCATTCGACTATCGGGAATGAATCTGGTCATTGAGGATACCGATCACCCCTTGATTATTAAAGTTGCATCAATCCAAAGTGCACGAATGCAGGTTTACTTCATCGACAATGAGGATTATTTTCATAGAAAGTACATACTTACCGATGAAAGCGGAAAGTACTTTGATGATAATGATGAAAGAGCCATTTTTTTTGCACGTGGAGTAATGGAAACGGTTAAGAAACTTCGATGGGCGCCGGATATTATCCATTGTCATGGTTGGTTTCCCTCCTTTATTCCAATTCTTACCAAAAGAACCTATAAGGACGACCCAATATTCAACAAATCAAAAGTTGTTATCTCGGTTTACAACGATGAATTCGAAAAGCCTCTTAGTAGTAGTATTAAAGGCAAACTTAAACTTGAAAACATAACAAAAAAAGATATTGAACTGATTAAGGATACTGATTATTTAAGTTTGATCAAGTTTGCCATAAATTACTCCGATGGTATAATTATTGGTGAAAAAAAAATAAATAAAACATTACTTGAGTATATCAAAACATCCGAAAAACCCGTTCTACCTTTTCAGGATTCCGAGGATTACATTACCTCGATCAATCAGTTCTACGACCAAATAATAAATAACGAAAGCAATGATAAATAGTTTTTTCCTTTTTTTAAAGCATTTGAAGATCCTTCTCATATTAAAACCCGCTTTAATTCTTCTTCTTTTTTCCACAATATTTTGGCAATGTATTTCCCCCCCAGACTATCTTGGTGGCGATCTTATCACTTCACAGGATGAGTTCAATGTTAAGATTGATACATTATTCAGCCTATCGGCATATACTTTGCCTTACGACACAGCCAACACCATGTATTTTTCTGAAGCGGTTCTGGGTGAAACATTTGATGAAATATTTGGTCGAACCAAATCTTCATTTCTCACGCAGCTCAGGTTAGGCGCTCTTAATCATAGTTATGGGGATAGCGTTCAAATTGATTCCGTTTTCCTTTTCCTCAAGCTCAAAGATAAGTTGGGTAACGAACCGATAAAAGTTGGTGTTTATGAACTTACCGATTCTCTGTCATCCGACTCAACGTATAATGCACTGGATCCAATTGAGGGATTCTATCATCCTGTTCCCATTGGTAGCAGAAGCATGAACACATACAATGGAGATGAGTCTGTGCTAAAAATTGCCATAAATAAAAACTGGGTTGATAGCACCTTGATCAACGTTGATTCTGTTTCGATGTCAACCAGCGATCTGTTTGCAAAACACCTATATGGCATTTATATAAAGACCGAAGGGGATTTTGCTTCACCCGCCAAGGGAATGTACTACTTCGATTACTCTTCAGATCAAACAAAACTAGTTGTATACTATCGAAATAAGGAACAAGATACCACTTCAATGTCATTCACATACCTGATGAATGATTATTGCGTTCGCTTCAACCACTATCAACACGATTTTTCAATGGTTAATAATATCTTTAATGATACCATTAACCCTCAGCAATCGGTTTTTTACTTAAAGGGGCTTAACGGTTCAAGAGGTGTTATAATGCTTGATGACATCATGAATTGGCTCGATTCAATGCCTGTGGCTATCCATAGAGCCGAACTACGCATAGAACTTGAAGATGACCCAAGTCTACCTCCTGATACTCTAGTTGATAGACTATTTATTTACAAAAAGCTCAACAACAAGTATACAGCTTTAGTTGATTATCAGATTAGTTCTGATGTATATGGAGGCAAGTATATCAAAAGCAAAAAGTATTACTCTTTCAACATAACATTTCATATTCAGGAAATACTTACAAGCGGAACTCCCGACAAAGTGCTTTACATTGAGCCAATGCTTTCGTATAGCAGGGCAAACAGCGCAATACTTCGAAGTGGAAGCCATAGTCGCAGAATGAAGTTAATACTTACTTACACTAAACTTTAGTACTAATGTGTGGGATTGTGGCTTATAATGGCACCCGGGAAGCTTATCCAATCATTATAAATGGGCTTAAGCGACTTGAATACAGGGGTTATGATTCTGCAGGGATTTGCATTGTGAACGGTGAGCCCTTTATGCAAAAACAAAAAGGGAAGGTCTCCGATCTCGAAAATGCCATTAGCGGTAAAGTTCTTAAGGGATCCATTGGTATAGGTCACACACGATGGGCAACCCATGGTGAGCCCAACGACAGCAACGCACATCCCCACATGTCCATGAACGGACATTTCATCATAATTCACAATGGGATAATCGAAAATTATGGGCATCTGAAAAACCGCCTGGAACGAAGGGGATACAGCTTCAATTCCGAAACTGATACCGAGGTACTGGTTAATCTCATTGAGTACATTTACCTCAAGGGAAGTACTCCCGCCGAAATAGCCGTTAGGCTTGCTCTCACCAAGGTGGTAGGAGCTTATGGCATTGTGGTTATTTGCAGGGATGAACCCAACATGCTAATAGCAGCCCGAAAGGGAAGTCCGCTGGTTATTGGCGTTGGCGATAATGAATATTTTGTTGCTTCCGATGCTACCCCAATCATTGAATATACCAATAGCGTTATTTTTCTGAACGACAATGACGTTGCCATAATCCGCAAGAATGAGCTTACCCTCAAAACCATAATGAACGAGGCCTTACAGCCTAATATCCAAACCCTCGATCTTGACATTGAGGAGATTGAGAAGAATGGTTTTGACCACTTTATGCTCAAGGAGATTTTTGAGCAACCCCGAAGCATTGAGGATACCTTCCGTGGACGAATATCGTCCGATCATAAAGACATACACCTTGGAGGTCTTTATCAGGTTTTACCTAGATTAGTAAAAGCGAAAAGGATAGTGCTTATTGGATGCGGTACTTCATGGCACGCAGCACTGGTAGCTGAATACCTAATCGAAGAGTTTGCCCGAATACCCGTTGAGGTAGAGTATGCATCGGAGTTCCGGTATAGAAATCCTATCATTTATAAGGATGATATTTTCATTGCCATAAGCCAAAGCGGTGAAACCGCCGATACCCTGGCTGCCATCAGGCTTGCCCATGAGGCTGGTGCTTTGGTTCTGGGTATTTGCAACGTGGTGGGATCGAGCATTCCCCGCGAAACAGATGCTGGTGTTTATACCCATGCCGGACCCGAAATCGGAGTTGCCTCTACTAAGGCATTTACTGCTCAGGTAACTGTTCTTACGCTAATGGCCATGCTGCTCGGTCGCAAGCGCAATGTAATAACCCAAGAACGATTTGAACAGCTTATTTGCGAAATGATTGCTGTTCCCGAAAAAATTGAAAAGATTTTGGAGTCCAGCTCCAAGGTGGAGAAAATTGCAAAAATATTCAAGGACTCCACAAACTTCCTATACCTTGGCAGAGGTTACTTCTTTCCTGTTGCCCTTGAAGGGGCATTGAAGTTAAAGGAAATATCGTATATCCATGCTGAAGGATACCCTGCTGCCGAGATGAAACATGGACCCATTGCGCTAATCGACCAAAAAATGCCCGTGGTGGTAATCGCTCCCAAGGATAATAGCTACGAAAAGGTGGTTAGCAATGTTCAGGAGGTTAAAGCCCGAAAGGGAGTTGTAATTTCCATTGTGACTGAAGGAGATACCGTGATCAAAAATATGTCTGACTACGTTATTGAAATACCCAAGGCCAGTGAAATTGTGGAATCGATCCTTGCCGTTGTTCCGCTACAACTTCTTGCCTATCACATCGCATTAATGAGAGGTTGCAACGTGGATCAGCCGCGAAATCTTGCCAAATCGGTCACGGTTGAGTAAAACCTCCGAGCAATAATGGAATTACAGAATGAGAATAAATTGGAATTTACCATGGGAGCTGGTAAAATTACGCTTCTCTCATTTCTGCTGATTATTCCCATTGCTTTCGTTACTCTAACCCCCTTCATCTTTTTTTGGAACTACAACCTTTTTGAAACTGGCAGACAACAGTTTATGGATTACATTCTCCCAATTATACTGTTTGGAATTGTTGTTCACGAAGGGTTGCACGGGATTGCATGGGCAATTTTTGCTAAAAACGGTATAAAATCCATCCGTTTTGGTATTAACTGGAATTACCTGGCACCTTACTGCCATTGTAAAGAACCTCTTAGGTTTTGGCACTATGTTACTGGAGCAGCACTCCCGCTTGTTATCACCGGGTTAATCCCTTCTATAGCGGCTATTATCATTGGCAACGGTTTTCTTCTTAGCCTTGGAATTTTATTCACTTGGGCTGCTGGGGGCGATATTATTATGCTTTACTCTATGATACACTTTAAAAAGGATACTCTGATTGCTGATCACCCCGATAAGATTGGTTTTTATGTGATTAAAAACACTTAATACTTTTTCTCATGCTACAGGATACTTTATCATTTCTTTACCAGCTAAAGGAGAACAACAACCGCGAGTGGTTCAACAAGAATCGTCAATGGTATGAGCTGGCCAGAAAGAATTTTACTGCTTTTGTGGAGGAACTGATCCCCTCGATAAAAGAGTTCGACAGTAGCCTTGGAATAATTGAGGCAAAGGACTGCCTTTTCAGAATTTATCGCGATATACGATTCTCTCCGAATAAAGCTCCTTACAAAACCAATATGGGTGCATACATTGCCCGTGGTGGACGAAAAAGTCCCTTTGCCGGGTACTACCTTCACGTTGAGCCCAATGCCTCATTTATATCGGGTGGTATCTATATGGCTGAGCCAAACACCATGCGAAAAGTACGCATGGATATTGACACATATCAGGAAAGGTTTATAGAAATTGTTAGCGATAATAGTTTTCAGAATACCTTTTCCAGCCTTGGCAACGAATCGCTTAAGAGGGTTCCGCAGGGGTTTTCTGCTCAGTCTCCTGTTGCCCGGTACTTAATGCTTAAGCATATTACACCCGTGCAGTACCTTGACGATAAGGCCATGTTATCATCCGACCTATTCACCAGGGTTATTGATGCCTTTAAGGTTATGTACCCGCTTGTAACCTTTATTAATGCAGCAATTGAGCAGGAATAAGGGCTAAAACTCCTTAAACCCAATTATCCGCCTTACATCCCTAAGCGTTTGCGCTGCACTTTCGCGTGCCTTTTCGGCTCCCATTTTTGCAACTTTTCGAAGATATTCATTATCGGCCAAAATGGTCTCGATACGCTCGCGAATTGGTGCAGTAAAACTGATTACATCCTCAGCCAACTGTTTCTTCATGTCGCCATAGCGAATTGTACACGCATTGTACTGCTCCTCGAAAAACCTGAGGGTTTCGGGTTTGGATAACACGCTCATAATGGTAAAAAGGTTCTGAATGGCCTCGGGCTTGGGCTGATTTGGCTCGGTTGGGCCAGCATCGGTTACGGCCTTCATCACCTTCTTGCGAATGGTTTCAGCATCATCGGACAGGTAAATGGCATTGCCCTCCGATTTTCCCATCTTTCCGCTACCATCAAGTCCGGGTATCTTAACCAACTGCTCTCCAAAGTTATAAGCCACAGGCTCGGGGAAATATTCCACGTTGTAAAGCCTGTTAAACCTATTGGCAAAGGTACGTGTCATCTCCAGATGCTGCTCCTGATCCTTGCCCACCGGCACCTTATGCGCTTTGTGAATAATAATATCAGCAGCCATTAGGGTTGGATAGGTAAGCAGTCCGGCGTTCACATTGTTGGGCTGGCTGCGTATCTTATCCTTAAACGAGGTACACCTCTCCAGTTCGCCCAGGTAGGCGTTCATGTTGAGCAGAAGGTAGAGTTGAGGAATCTCGGGTATATCGCTCTGCACGTAAAGAGTGGCCACTTCGGGATCCAAACCACAGGCCAAATACTCAGCCAGCACTTGCTTTACAGACCCATGAAGATCCTCTGGTGTGGGATGGGTGGTGAGTGAGTGAAAGTCGGCAATAAAGAAGTAGCAATGGTTCTCGTGCTGCATCTTCACAAAGTTTTTCAAAGCGCCAAAGTAATTTCCCAAATGCAGCTTGCCCGTGGAGCGTATACCGCTAACAACAATATCCATGATGTTCCTTTTCTTAAAGTTGATGGGCAAAGATACAAAATCTTCAGGCAACAGCAGTATTTAATACGGGTAACATGGCAATATTTGTTTCCCCATTTTCAGCCCATTTCTACACGCCCGTCAGGGTTTGGCTCCGATGCTTCGGAGCGAGGGCAATAGCAGGGCGGTTCAAGCACTGACTATACAACACTATGCAAATTGGAGCTTTGCCCCAAACCCCACATACTTTTTTGTCTTGATACAAAAAAGTATGCAAAAAAAATCAAGGCTACGCCCGCTTCGCTCGAAAAACTACGATGGGTGGCTAAAAAATCTGAACTTGCACCTCCTGCTAGTCGGCGCTTCGAACAGCAGATTTTTCTTCACGCCACCTGCCCTTGTTTTTCGTCTCATCGGCCGATGCCAACAGGTGAAGGAAACTGTACCATTTTAAATTATATTAAGGACATTCCATTGAATCAAGTATTTACAAAATACTTAATTCAATCCTCCCAATTTTTTGCATAATTAGGCCATGACTGAAAAACACCGTCATTGCGAGGCGCGTTTTGTGCGATGAAGCAATCTTTTGTTATTCAGCAAAATAAAGATTTACTTCAATACTCAAATCCCGAAACTTCGGGACGAGTGTTTTGAAACAACGCATAGACTTTTAGGTATCATAACGAAAAATCACATAAATTTTAAAAACAGATAAAACAAGTGTTTGAAACGAAAAAATTTTCAAAAAATTTTCATCTCTTAGTGTGCAGCATATCAGATTAATGGAGGAAGACCCCGAAAAAAAGTAAAAAAAAAGTTTGTCACAAATCCCAAAAACAGGACATATATATATAGAGGGGGATGTGTTTTGCCCCAACCCTAAAAAGAATTTAACCTAACCCGAAAAGAGGTACACCATGACCTAAAACCAGCACCCAATCCATTGCCCAGCCCGCCTTTCAGGGTTTGACTAGGCGAGGGCAGTAGCAGGGCGGTTCAAGCCCTGACTAAAAGAAAATGTAAAATGCAAAATTTCCAATGATGAATGTAGAAGTACGCTGGGCAATGGTCTTTGCATTATACGATAATGATATTGACTAACCGTTTATCTTCCTTTTACTCTTCGATAAACTCAGGGCAACGCATTTTACATTTAGCGTTTTACATTTTACATTCAAAAGCTTTACCTTTGGTTTCACACTCATTAATCATTTGAAATGCTTATGAAACACAAAACACCCAACCAGCCCCGCTCGTCAGGGTTTGACTAGGCGAGGGTAGCAGCAGGGCGGTTCAAGCCCTGACTAAAAGAAAACCGTGTAAAAAAAGAAATGTAAAAATGTAAAATTTCCAACTCTAAATGTAGAAGTATGCTGGGCAATGGTCTTTGCATTATACGAAAATGATATTGACTAACCGTTTATCTTCCTTTTACATTTTACATTTAGCGTTTTACATTTTACATTCAAACGCTGTTTCACACCCATTAATCATTAACCAATTACTCATTAATCATTTGAAATGCTTATGAAACATAAAACACCCAACCCGCCCCGCTCGTCAGGGTTTGACTAGGCGAGGGCATCAGCAGGGCAAGTTAAACCAATGTGCGTTCGAAAAGACAAAGTCGAATTTGAACGCATACAATGGTGTGATGCCGATAGATATTCAGCATAATTTTGAAAATGACTCGTTCTGAGGTGCTCCAAGCAAGTGCTTCAAAATTATATCGCTGAATACTAATCGGTATCAAGCCCTGACTAAAAGAAAATGTAAAATGTAAAATTTCCAACTCTAAATGTAGAAGTACGCTGGGCAATGGTCTTTGCCTTATACGAAATGGTATCGGATTATCCTTTTCTTTCTAAATTTACATTTTAAATTTAGAATTTTACATTCAAACGCGGTTTCACACCCATTAATCATTAACCATTACTCATTAATCATTTGAAATGCTTATGAAACACAAAACACCCAACCCGCCCCGCCTGTCAGGGTTTGACTAGGCGAGGGTAGCAGCAGGGCGGTTCAAGCCCTGACTAAGAACGGGCAAAACCCGTTATAAGAAATGTAAAATGTAAAATTTCCAATGATGAATGTAAAAGTAGGCTTGGCAATGGTCTTTGCATTATACGAAAATGATATTGACTAACCGTTTATCTTCCTTTTACTCTTCGATAAACTCAGGGCAACGCATTTTACATTTAGCGTTTTACATTTTACATTCAAACGCGGTTTCACACCCGTTAATCATTAACCAATTGCTAATTAATCTTTTAAAAACCGGTTATGAAACAAAAAACATTTTTCTTACTACTCTTTATCATAACCGCCTCCAACTGGCTGGCTGCCCAGCAACCGGGTAGCGTGTTTTAATACAATTATTAACTCAAAAACTAAAAGCAATGAAGAAACTGACAACGCTACTCATTTTGACGCTCCAACTACTTGGCGCTGTGATATCGCAGGAAAAGTATGCCGTGCTTATTACAGGCGAATATGCGGCTAAGCCTGAGGGTTTTGACAGCACAGGGCATAACGATGAAGAGAAAGGGCCCATGGATGAGTTCTGGAACGACACCTTTCTGATGTGGGAGCTGCTGCAAACCAAGGGATTTTCACCAGAAAACATTTTTGTTTTATATGCTGATGGAATAGATTATTCAATCATTAATCAAAGTTACTCCGACAGGTACAGACCTGATGATGGTATCACCGTAACCGATTACGATGCCACAATAGAAAGCGTAGAGTTGGTATTTAATGGGTTAACCCATGGCACATTGGGCTTCCCAAAGGTTACGCAGGATGATTTTTTGTTTGTGTTTACTCATGGCTTTGATGCTAAAAAAGCAAATATCAACACTCTGATAAACAGAATAGATGCTAAACATATAAAAACAATGTTCGATACGGCTTTTTGTCAGGATAAGGTTTTGAAGCTATTTACCGAAATGGGTATGAAATAAACCCTTTTACCTACCGTAATATGTTCGGAACAACTACGATTATTTATTAGTAAATTTGCATTCAAAGAATTAAGAATCTCAACACCATGCATAATAATCTCAAAACCCTGCTATTGCTTATCTTTTTGCTTGGATGTTTTTTTCGGCAGTTTTCTTTTGCTCAGGTTTGGGGTGAACCTGTAACTATATATACGGGTAGTTATAATGCAAACCCTGATTTCACTGTTGATAGTGATGGAGTAATACATGCAGTGTGGTCGCACCGCATTGAGGCAAATTTTCGCAAGATATTTTACTCAAAATCCACAGATGGCGGACAGAGCTGGAGCGAAGCGTATGATGTGGCGCAAAATACAGCACTATGGTTAGACAATCCTCATATTGTAGCAGATTCTGAAAACAACCTCTATGTTACCTACGACCATAATGTAGGCAACACTGCTGCCATACAGGTGTATTTTCAGCATTTCAACGGGGACTCATGGAGTGAACCTTTGTTAGTTTCGGGAGGAACCGGTAGTGCGCGTCGCAATAATCTTATTATGGATTACAACAACAAACTTTATTGCTTCTGGTTTTCTAATAGTAAAATATTTTACCGTACACTGCATAATGGCACTTGGAGCGAAATAGTACAACCATATTCAGGAAATAATGACTATTATTTTTTACGTGAAGTTGTAGTAGATATTAATAACAATTTATATTGTGCAGGAACACATAGATATGAGGGTCAAAGTTCATTTAGTAATAGAATAATTTTTTTTGAATATAAAAATGGTATATGGTCAGATATTTATAGAATAAACGAAGGTAGGATAATGCATAATACAGATATTGATATAAACCAGAATTTTAATCCCGAAGTAACATGGAGTGAACAAACAACCTACACACCACCCATTGAAAATGGAACATTTTACTCAAAACGCACAGATACCGATTGGTTGCACCCCTCGCTTATCAACAATAACAACCCCTCCGAACTCGCTATTGCTGTTGACCATAATAATACTACGCATATTATTAATAATGAAAAAATTGAAGGTTCTTATGAACAAGTACATTATCGTAAAATAAGTAATACACATTGGGTAGCTAATATTATTGATAATGATAAATACGGATATTACAAGCATAATCTAATTAGTTATAACCAGCAATTATTAAAGGTTTTTTTTAAGGTGGATACAATCATTGGATCTTCTTCGTTTACATCTGTTGTTTTTAACAAATATACCATACCTGAAATTATCCATATATCAGCTACATCCAATCCAATTGAAGGCGGCACTATTACAGGCTATGGCAATTATTACGAAGGTGATACCGCTGAACTAACCGCAATACCAAACCACGGCTACAGTTTTTTAAGCTGGACAGAAAACGACGAAATCGTTTCGGAAAACACAACCCTAAGCTTTGAAGTAACTCAAAACAGGCATCTCGTGGCAAACTTTCGGTTTATCAACCAAGTTGCCACATTTGACGCTGAGTCGAATATAGTAGTTTACCCCAATCCTGCAAAGCAAACGGTTTATATTGAAATTCAGGGTATTCATTATGATACTGAGAATATATCCCTGAAGCTCTACGATATTTTTGGCAGAGCAATGAGTATAAAACCCAATTATGTGAATAACCGGATAATAAGCTTTGATGTTTCCGAATATCCTGCGGGCATTTACTTTGTGCAAGTATTTATCAATAAAAGCACTACAAAAACAACAAAACTGTTCATACAAAAATAAAAAGCGCTGCTAACCAATTTAGTAGAGTGTGTATTAATGCAAATAATTATTAGCCAAAAAATTCAAAAGCAATGAAGAAACTTACAACATTTTTAATTTTAACATTACTGCTGCATGGGGCTGTGAAATCGCAGGAAAAGTATGCCGTGCTTATTACAGGCGAATATGCGGCTAATCCTGAGGGTTTTGACAGCACAGGGCATAACGATGAAGAGAAAGGGCCCATGGATGAGTTCTGGAACGACACCTTTTTAATGTGGGAGCTGCTGCAAACAAAAGGATTTTCACCAGAAAACATTTTTGTGCTGTTCGCTAATGGGGTTGATCATCCTGAGAATGACGAATTATACGCTGCTAGGTACAGACCACCTCAATTTATCACCGTAACCGATTACGATGCCACAATTGAAAGCGTGGAGCTGGTATTCAATGGGCTGAGGCATGGCACATCAGGCTTCCCAAAGGTTACGCAGGATGATTTTTTGTTTGTGTGGACTTACAACTTTGATGTTAAAAAAGCAAAAGTTGATTCATTGATAAGCAGCCTTGATGCTAAACAAATAAAAACAATGCTCCAAACGGCTTTTTGTCAGGATAAGGTTTTGAAGTTGTTTGCCGAAACAGATATTAAATAACCCCTATACTTACGTGATTTAATCGGAACAACCATGATTGATGAGTCCAATATAAAAAGTTGTATTTGTTACTTCAATTCAGCAAAGCAAAAACAATGATAATGAGCTATTGATTTTTTAACTTTATAAACTGAACTATTATTTTTTAGTAAATTTACATTCAAAGAATTAAGAATCTCAACACCATGCATAATAATCTCAAAACCCTGCTCTTACTTATCTTTTTGCTTGGATGTTTTTTTCGGCAGTTTTCTTTTGCTCAGGGTTGGGGTGAACCTGTAGATATTTTTACCGGATCTATCAACAGATATCCCAAAATTACTGTTGATAATAATGGTGTGATACATTGTGTATGGGCAAATTATATTGAACCGAATTATTGGAAAATTTTTTATTCAAAATCAACTGATGGCGGGCAAAGCTGGAGTGAAGCCTATGATGTGGTACAAAACACTGAATTGTGGATGTACCATCCTCATATTGCAGCAGACTCTGAAAACAACCTTTATGTAACCTATGACCATAATGTAGGCAACACCGCTGCAATACAGGTGTATTTTCAGCATTTCAATGGGAGCTCATGGAGTGAACCTTTGTTAGTTTCGGGTGGAACCGGTAGTGCCAGTTTCAATAAACTCGTAATGGATCACAACAATAAGCTATATAGCTTCTGGTTTTCTAATAGTAAAATATTTTACCGTACACTGAACAATGGTACTTGGAGCGAAATAATACAACCATATTCAGGAAATAATGACTATTATGGATTAAATAAAGCAGTTGTTGATATAAATAACAATATATTTTGCATTGGATTGCATAGATATGAAGGGCAAAGTACTTTTGATAATAAGATAATTGTATTTGAATATATAAATGGGGAATGGTCAGATATTTATAGAATAAACAATAACAGGTTAAGGTATAATAAGGATATTGATATAGACAACGATTTCAATCCAGAAATTACATGGAGCGAGCAAACAACCAACACACCACCCATTGAAAACGGAACATTTTACTCAAAACGCACAGATACCGATTGGTTGCACCCCATACTTATCAACGACAACAACCCCTCTGAGCTTGCCATTGCTGTTGACCATAATAACACTACGCATATTGTTAATAACGAGAAAATTGAAGATGCCTATAAACAAGTGCACTATAGAAAAATTAATAAGGATATTTGGTTGCGCACCATTATGCAGTCAGGAATTATTGGATTCTATGAGCATACCATGCTTACTACCGATTCAGATATATATTTAGTTTATGTTCACAAACCTAATCCGGAAGCAGAGTACAGCGTATTTTTTAGAAAATTTTCTATACCCGAAATTGTCTATATATCAGCAACATCCAATCCAATTGAAGGCGGTACTACTACAGGCTATGGCAATTATTACGAGGGCGATACCGCTGAACTAACCGCAATACCAAACCACGGCTACAGTTTTTTAAGCTGGACAGATGCTTCAGGCGAAGTGCTCTCAAATAATGTAACGTATATCTTCACAGTAATAAAAAATACTGAGCTGGTTGCAAATTTTGAGCTTACCAATAGTATTACAAGCCCCAATAACTCAGGTATCACCCTTCACCCCAACCCCACCGATGGGCTACTCACCGTCGAGGTCAGGGATTGCGGTTGCGAGTGCCACTTCGGTTACGAGGTGATGACCCCCTCGGGTGTAACCCTGCTCTCGGGCAGCGGAAGCGTGAGCAAAGCGCTCTCCCTTGCCCACCTGCCCAAGGGCATGTACCTGGTGGTCGTTACCCTCGGCGGGCAACGTATGGTGCAGCCTGTGGTGCTGAGGTAAAGGGTTGAGGCATTGAATTAAGCTGAATTTAAGTCGGGGTGTGGCATTGGGTTGCACCCTGACTTTTTTCTACATCTCTTTTAGAACCATTTTCATGCATCGAACCAAAAGACTATCTTTGCATTTTAAAACGGAGGACAAAGAGATGGAAGGAACTAGGCTTACCAAGGTTGCCCGGCAGATACAGAAAGATCTGGGCGAAATATTTCAACGCCAATCGCAATCCCTTTTTCATGGTCGTATGATTACGGTTACCACCGTTAGAGTTAGCCCCGACTTAAGCCTGGCCAAAGTTTACCTGAGCATATTCCCCTCCGAGAAGAAGGAGGAAGTACTTGATCAGGTAAAGCAAAGCACAAAAACCATACGGCACGAGCTGGCACAGCGTATCCGCAACCAGATGCGAATTGTTCCCGAGTTGGCATTCTTTATCGACGACTCTCTGGACTACATCGAAAATATCGATCGCCTGCTAAAGGATTAACCATGGTGCAATTCGCCATATCCCTTGTAAGCAGGTTTATCCCCAGACATCATCTACAGAAGATTTCCGGGGTGTTCCTCCGGTTGATTGCCATTTTCTACAGGGGGAACAAATTCGAGGATCCCATTACCGGTCGCACTTACCGTAAACTGTTACCCTACGGACGTATCCATTCGCGACCCAATGCACTGGCTCCCCACTCCATGTCGCTGGAAAGGCATAGGCTGATATGGCTATACCTAAAGGAGAAAACCAACTTTTTTTCGGACAAGCTTAAGGTGCTTCATATAGCCCCTGAATACTGCTTTATCAAACGATTTGGCAAGATGAACAACCTTGACTATACAACAGCCGATCTTAACTCCCCCTGGGCAAAGGTGAAGATGGATGTGCAGAGCATCCCTTTTCCTGATAACACCTTTGATGCAATTATCTGCAACCACGTGCTTGAGCATGTCCCCAACGATAAGCGCGCCATGCAGGAATTGTTTAGGGTGATGAAAGCTGGTGGCTTTGGGATATTTCAGGTTCCTGTTGATTTAACCCTCGAAAAAACGCTGGAAGACGATGCCATAAATACTCCATTGCTCAGAGAGAAGCACTATGGACAACGCGACCACCTTCGGCTTTACGGCAGGGATTATCCCGAAAGGCTAATGAATATGGGCTTTTCCGTTATCGAGGATGATTTTGTGAAGAGCCTCCCGCAACATTTAGCTGAGCGTTATGCCTTGCCAACCCACGAAGTAATATATCTTTGCGAAAAACCTTGAAGAGTTTTCCATGAATTTTCCGCTTTACATAGCCCGAAGATACCTTTTTGCAAAAAAATCGCACAATGTGATCAACATAATTTCCATTATTTCGGTGGTGGGAATGGCAACCGGTGTAATGGCTTTGGTGGTGGTTCTATCGGTATTCAATGGGTTCGATAGCTTGATCCGCAGCATGTTCTCGGTTTTCGATGCCGATCTGAAGATTGAGCTGGTTGAGGGAAAAACTTTTTCCGATACCCTTCCGCAGCTCCAGCAGGTTAAAAATCACCCTTCGGTGGCGGTATACTCAGAGATTCTGCAGGAGAATGCCCTTTTCAAATATCGAAACCGTCAGCATATTGGAACAATAAAAGGGGTAAGCCGAAATTATGCTGATCAAACAGGCATTGACTCCATGATTATTGATGGCGTTTTTCAGCTTTGGCGAGGGAGCCAACCCCTTGCCATTATGGGGCATGGAGCGGCTACGTACCTGAATGCCAACCTTGCTCATTTTGATCCATTGGAAGTTTACATTCCCCGAAGGGGACGACAAACGGTGCTAACCACTGCAAGTGCATTCAACTCAAAAGCCATTATGCCCTCGGGTGTATTCCGTGTTGAGCAGGAATTCGACACCCAATTCATCCTCGCACCCATTGAGTTTGTTCGAGGGCTAATGACCCTGAACGATCAGGTAACATCCATTGAGATCAAACTTTCTGAAAAGGCAAATGCATCAAGAACTCAGCAAGAGATTCAGGGTATTCTTGGTGATGGGTTTAAGGTATTGGATCGTTTCCAGCAAAACGAATCGCTTTACAAGACCATGAAATCGGAGAAGTTTGCCATAATGCTCATCCTGTCACTAATCATGATCATAGCATCGTTCAATATCATTGGATCGCTCTCGATGCTGATCATCGATAAACGGAATGATGTTGAGACCCTACGCAGCCTTGGAGCTGACAATGATTTGATTCAGAAAATATTCATGGCCGAAGGCCTATTAATTTCCATTGCCGGATCAATTGTGGGTGCACTTTTGGGCTTGTTTATTTGCTGGTTACAGGTACAGTTCAAACTGGTTAAGCTGCATGGAATGGGAGATTTTATTACAGATGCATACCCTGTTGATATCCAATTGCCTGATATTTTGTTTGTACTGCTTCTGGTAATTTGCATAGGCTACATCGCGGCCAGGTTTCCCGTGAGGTTGATAACCAAGCGAATCTTTGCTCAGGAAGATTTGGCAAGAGTACAATAGGTTATATCGATTAACTGATCATAGCAATAAAAAGCAGCATGCTCAAGGTTGATGGCTTATCGGTGGCATTTGGGTCCAGTGTTGTGCTAAAGGACTTGTCGTTCAGCGTTAATATTGGTGAATCGTTGGGTATTGTTGGCGAGTCTGGCTCTGGCAAGTCAATCACTGCGCTCAGCTTGATGGGGCTTTTACCATCCACCGCAAAAATAATATCGGGGGTATCCTCCCTGCAAACAGCAGGTTCTAATCCCATAAATCTTTTCGATATTAGGCCAACGGATCACCGTGAGGTAAGAGGGAAGCATATTGCCATGATCTTTCAGGAACCCATGACATCTCTTAATCCATCCATGCGTTGTGGCAGGCAGGTGGCTGAGTCGATAGAGTTACATCAAAAAGTAAAAAGAAAAGATGCCACGCAAAAATGCCTATCTCTATTCGGCGAGATGCAACTTCCCGATCCCCAAAAAGTGTACAAAAGCTATCCCCATGAACTAAGTGGTGGACAGAAGCAACGTGTTATGATAGCTATGGCTTTGGCAGGAAATCCATCCATTCTTATTGCCGACGAACCAACTACAGCCCTTGATGTCACCGTACAAAAGGAGATTCTGATCTTACTAAAGCAGATTAAAAAGCAAAGAGGGATGAGCCTGATTTTCATTAGTCATGACCTTGGGGTTATTGCGGAGATAGCTGATAGAATGTTAGTGCTTAAGGATGGCATTCTGGTTGAAGAAGGTTTAACCGGTGATCTGCTTAGAGCTCCAAAACATCCATATACCAAAGGGCTAATAGCCTGTCGCCCTCCCCTGAATAACCGTCCACATAAATTACCTACGGTTCAAGATTTCGTCTCTATTCAAGAAAAGGCTACAACTGAGCCAAGGGTTTTTGAACCGCAAGAATGGGAACAGGTAAACCAATCGATTTACTCTCAGGAACCAATCCTTAGGGTACAAAACGTAGATGTAGACTATACCCTTAAAAGGAATCTTTGGGGAAAACCCTCTGAAAAATTTCAAGCAGTAAACTCCATCAGCTTCGACCTTTATCCCGGCGAAACACTTGGACTGGTTGGTGAATCGGGTTGTGGTAAAACAACCCTGGGCAGAGCCATCCTTAATCTGGTTGATTATAGCAAGGGCTCAATTTCCTACAAGGGTAAAAGGGTTGGGTCGATGACGAAGAAAGAAACGCTGGCCTTCAGGAGAGAGGTTCAGATTGTATTTCAGGATCCTTTTTCATCGCTAAACCCAAGGCATACCATTGGCGAAGCCATTATGGAACCGCTTAAGGTTCACAGCCTGGTTTCAGGCGCGAATAATGCAAAGAAGAAAACGATGGAACTCCTTGAGCAAGTTTCTCTTACTCCTGATAGCTTTTACCGGTATCCTCACGAGTTCTCTGGAGGACAAAGGCAGCGAGTAGTGATAGCGAGGGCTCTTGCTCTTTCTCCCAAAGTCATTATTTGCGACGAAATGGTTTCGGCTTTGGATGTGTCGGTTCAAGCACAGATACTAAATTTATTGAATAGTTTGAAGTCAGAGTTGGGATTAACCTACATTTTCATTTCACACGATCTTTCGGTTGTAAAGTACATGAGCAATCGCATGCTTGTAATGCAACAAGGGAAACTAGTGGAGTATGGCTACTCGGAGGATATTTACAACATGCCCCAATCGGAGTACACAAAAAAATTAATTAAGTCAATTTCCGGGTTAACAAGTTAAAAGAAATCCTGCTCAAGCAGATTCATGTATTCTTCACGGGTAATTGCCTCGTCACAATCGAGGTTATAGGGTCCAAGTCTAAGTGGTTTTTCCCACTGATCATTTGAGCCGATATTAAGATGGGGATCGTTATGAACCTTTTCTAAAAACAGGGCAAAAATAGGTAGTGCCATGTTCCCTCCAGCTCCCATACCAAGGGTTTGAAAACGAACTGCCCTGTCCTCTGCTCCAACCCAAACACCAGCAACAAGGTTTGGTACCATTCCCATAAACCATCCATCGGAGTGATTTTGTGTAGTCCCAGTTTTTCCTGCAATAGGACCTTTCAAATTGTATCGCCACCTTATCCTACCCGCTGTTCCCTGGTTCACAACTCCCTCAAGGAGGTTAATCATTAAGTAAGCGGTTTGTTCGCTTATTGCCTCATTTCGCTGAGGATAGAATGTGCCAAGAACGTTGCCGGAATTATCCTCAATGCGTGTTACCAAAAGAGGTTCAATATGAACTCCCTTGTTTGCATAGGTTGCATAAGCGCCCACCATTTCATATACCGACAGCTCCGCTGTGCCCAGAAAAGCTGAAACAACCGGATCGATATGGCTGGTTATTCCCATTCGTTTACAAACTTCAACGAGAGCTCTGGGATTGAACTGTTTCATAAGCCAAGCCGAAACATTGTTTACAGAGTTTGCCAAACCCCATTTAAGGGTAACCATTTTACCGTCATACCGTGAACTCCCTGAGTTTCTTGGAGTCCATGTCGAGTCCGCCACAATAAATGTTTGAGAAACATTGGGGATGGTGTGACATGGCGAGTAACCCTCCTGCATGGCAAGGGTATACAGGAATGGCTTAATGGTTGATCCAACCTGCCGCTTTCCCTGCTTCACATGATCGTACTTAAAATGGCGAAAGTTGGTTCCTCCAACCCAGGCCTTTACGTAACCCGACCGGGGATCCATGGCCATAAAGCCTGATCGAAAGTGCCTTTTGTAGTGCCGGATGGAATCCATTGGCGACATAATCGTGTCTCGCTCACCCTTCCATGTAAATATGGTCATAGGAATTTTGGTGTTGAAATTCCGGTTAATGCTGTCCATGGGTATTCCTTTGACACGGAGAACACGGTATCGCTCTGTTTGTCTCATTCCTTGCAGCATAATTGCATCAACCTGTTCAGGAGATAGATCTGTATGAAAGAGGGAGTAGCCTAGGCTCTTTTGCTCTGCATCAAATTCAGGTTGAAGGTACCCACCTAAATGTTTGGTCATAGCATCCTCAGCATACTTCTGCATCCGGCTATTTATTGTTGTATAAATCTTTAATCCATCGCGGTATAGATTGTAGGGAGTGCCATCAGGTTTTAAGTTTTTATTGCACCATCCATATAAGGGATTGGTTTCCCATTGAATTGAATCATCCAGATACTGAGTATATGAATAGTATCGGCGTCGATCAGGCTTATTGGCCGAAAGCAAAATTCTTAGGCTTTCACGAAAATAGGTTGCCAATCCAACGTTATGATCCTGAACCATAAAGTTTAGCTCAATGGGGAGTGCTGAGATAGAATCACGTTCGTTCTGGGTAATAAATTCGTACTTAGCCATCTGCGAAATCACAAAATTTCTTCTTGCCAACGATCGTTCAGGGTTTCTAATAGGGCTGTATCTTGTGGGGGCATTCACAACACCAATCAACAGTGCCGACTGCTCAACATTAAGCGAGTCGGGAGATGTGTTAAAATATGTTTTTGCTGCCGAACGTATGCCAAATGCATTGCTGCCAAATGCAACTGTGTTCAAATACATGGCAATTATCTCGTTCTTGGTATAGTTACGTTCTAACTTTACGGCGGTTATCCACTCCTTAAATTTCGAAACCACCAGATTTGAGGATTTTGCTATTGGTGATCGGTAGAAAACTGTGTCGCGGGGAAATAAATTTTTGGCCAACTGCTGGGTAATAGTACTGCCTCCTCCGCTACCAGGTTGCCTAAGGATTATTGTTTTTATCAAAACTCTGGCTAGACCCCTAGCATCAATGGCAGAATGTCTGTAAAACCGAATATCCTCTGTGGCCAACAGGGCATTTATCAAGTTAGGAGAAATATCTTCATAGTTAACGAAAGTTCTAAACTGCACATAGTATGATCCTAGAACAACATGGTCCTCTGAAAAAACCTCTGAGGCAAGATTGCTTTTGGGATTTTCCAGCTGCTCAAAAGTTGGGAGGGGACCAAAAATTTCGAGGCTTATTAATACAAATAGGCTTAGAGAAATTACAATCAAAAACGAAAAAATCCCCCAGAACCATAATTGAAATTTCATACCAATTCTATTGCCGTTGGTCATAATGAGAAAAGGTTAATTTGGGTGGTAAAGTTAGCAATAAATACTTAACCTTAGATTTAATGAAGGTTAAGAATTATCATTAGGAGCATGTTGAACCTATTTGCATTAAAGAATTGTTTTTAAAAATCATACAACATTAAATACTTTATCTTCATTTTGTAAAAAAAATAAAATTGAATTTTGCTCGTTTGTACCCCAAAACATAGGTTATTGTTATTTTTAGCCGTCTTATTAAATAAATATGCGATGATTTTTATTTATTAAAATTTTGTAGTTCGATTTGCAATTGTTTTACTTTGTGCCGTTTTTTTATCCCATAACACCATATTGCACAGCATGCCAAATATTGAAAATTTAGTTATCGTTGAGTCTCCGGCAAAGGCAAAAACCATTGAAAAATTCTTGGGAAAAACCTTTACCGTAAAATCGAGTTTCGGACATATCCGCGATTTGTCGAAAAAGAAGTTGGGAATCGAAATAGCCAAAAACTACAAGCCCGAATATGTTGTTAGTAGCGATAAGACCAAGGTTGTTGATGAGCTAAAAAAGAATGCAAAAGAGGCTAAGGCAGTTTGGCTCGCATCCGATGAAGACCGCGAAGGGGAGGCAATTGCATGGCATTTAAGCGAAGTGCTTAAGCTTGATTCTCAAAAAACGAAAAGAATTGTTTTCCACGAAATAACCAAGGAGGCCATTCAAAGGGCCATAGATAATCCAAGGAGCATAAACCAAAACCTTGTTAATGCCCAACAAGCAAGAAGGGTTCTGGATAGACTTGTTGGATTTGAGGTTTCGCCTATTCTTTGGAAAAAGGTTAAACCTGCTCTTTCTGCCGGAAGAGTTCAATCTGTTGCTGTAAGGCTTATTGTAGAACGCGAACGTGAAATAATTAACCATAAAAGCGAAACATACTATAAGGTAATCGGTCTTTTTGAGGGATCAGCAAAGTTCAAGGCAGAGCTCAACAAAAGATTAGATAAGGAGCAAGAAGTTCTTGATTTATTGGAAAAATGCAAAACTTCTGTGTTCTCAATTTCCGATATATCAAAGAAACCGGCAAAAAAATCTCCTGCCCCCCCATTTACCACTTCCACATTACAACAGGAGGCTAGCAGAAAGCTAAATTTTTCGGTTGCCCAAACCATGACCATTGCGCAAAGACTGTACGAGGCAGGACATATCACCTACATGCGAACTGACTCACTTAACCTTTCGGACCTTGCAATTAACACAGCAAAAAAGGTGATTCTTAAAGAGTTTGGAGAAAAGTATCATCGTGTACGAAACTACAAAACCAAAACCAAGGGAGCTCAGGAAGCCCATGAAGCTATCAGGCCTACGTTTATTGAAAAGCAAAAAATTACAGGTAATTCAAACGAGCAAAGGCTCTATGAACTTATCTGGAAGAGAACTGTTGCATCCCAGATGAGCGATGCTTCGCTAGAAAAGACAACCGCCACTATTGATATTTCGAATTCACCACTAAAGTTCATTGCATCGGGTGAAGTTTTACTATTTGACGGGTTCCTTAAAGTTTACCTTGAATCATCGGACGAGGAAAGTGAAGATTCCTCAATGGAACGCCTACCCTCACTAAAAGTTGGTGAATCACTAAACGCTCTTGAAATAACTGCATCGCAACGCTTCACACTTCGACCACCTAGGTACACCGAAGCTAGTTTGGTAAAAAAGCTAGAAGAACTAGGCATAGGGCGACCATCAACATATGCTCCAACCATTTCTACCATACAAACTCGTGGATACGTTCTCAAAGAAGATAGAACAGGCAATGAACGAAAATATCAAATAATTCAGCTCAAAAAAGGGAATATTAGCAAAAACGAAAAACTTGAAATATTTGGAGCAGAAAAGGCAAAGTTATTTCCCAGCGATATAGGAATGGTGGTTAACGATTTCCTTGTTGAACACTTTCCAAAGATTGTTAATTACAACTTCACTGCAACTGTTGAGAAAGAGTTCGATGAAATTGCTCAGGGTAACATGGAGTGGACTGAAATGATTGACCGCTTCTATAAACCTTTCCATAGTAATATCGAAAAAACCCTTAAGGTTTCTGATTACAGTAAGGGAGAAAGGGTCCTGGGTATTGATCCAAAAACAGGCAAAAAAGTTAGCGTTAGAATTGGACGATTCGGACCCATCGCACAGATTGGTGAAAATGAGAGTAAAAACGAAGTAAAACCCCAATACGCTAGTCTGTTAAAAGGACAACTGATTGAATCAATAACACTGGATGAGGCGCTGGCACTTTTTGCACTTCCGCGCAATGTGGGTGATTATGAAGGCAAAGAGGTTATAATTGGAATTGGGCGATTTGGCCCTTATGTCAGGCATTCGGGTAAATTTGTATCATTAAAAAAATATGACGATCCTCTAAGCATCACCCTTGAAAGATCCATTGAGCTAATTGAAGAGGGTAGACAAAAAGAGCAAAATAAGACCATAAAAACATTTGATCAAGACCTAAATCTTCAGGTCTTGAATGGGCGCTGGGGACCTTACATTAAGTTCAATAAAGAAAACTTTAAAATTCCCAAGGGGGTTGATCCCAAAGAACTTTCCTATGAGGATTGTTTAAACCTCATAGAGAAACAATCCTCTACGGCTGACTCCAAGGGAAAAAAGGGTGGAAAAAGAAAACCAAAAAAATGAACCTTTTCGATTACTTTGATCCCACGTTTATTACACCCGTGGCTAATGGACTTGAAAAAAAGGACTCCATTATGAGCAAATTGCAATTTGAAATTGCTCAGAAATTAAAAATCCATAAAAATTCATTGGTAATAATTGGAGTAAACGAAAATAGAAACTCCAATAACCCTGGGGCATCAGAGTCTGCCGATCAGATTAGAAAATATCTTTATTCCCTTTCTGGATCCATTGTTAAGTATCCCCTTATCGATTTGGGAAACTTAAAAAAAACTCCATCACCAAACAATACATATATTGCTCTTCAGGATGTTGTTAAATTTATTGTAAGCCAGGGAGCATCATGTATAGTGATTGGAGGAACACAGGAATTAACATGGCCAACATATCTCGGCGTTTCAGAGCAAACCAAGCCAATAAATGTTACAATAATTGATCAAACCATAGATATGGGATGCGATGATGGGGACTTCTCATCTAATTGTTATATGGAAAGATTTCTAAAGGAACCACAAGAAAATCTATTTAATCTATCCCTAATGGGATATCAGGGATATGTAACAAATACTAATCATATCAATGCCTTTCAAAAAAAACATGCCGAGCTAATCCGCCTTGGCACGGTTCGAAGTGCCATTGAAGAAGTGGAACCAATTTTTCGTGACTCTAACATTGTAAGCTTTGACATGGGGTGCGTTCGACAGGGCGATTCTCCCGGATCGGTTAATCCTTCACCCAATGGATTATATGCCGAAGAGTTCTGCCAGCTAACACGATACGCTGGGAGAAGCCATCGGATTAAAGCTTTTGGAATTTTCGACTACAATACTAAAAATGACCCTTTGGGACAAAGTGCCCATTTAGCGGCTCAAGGGATATGGCACTTTATTGAAGCATTTAACTCATCCTCAAGAAATCTCAGTTTAACAGATCCCAAGAATTACAAAAGATTTTATGTTAAAAGCCCCATCCCAGATATTGAACTGGTTTTCCTTCATAATACAGTGGATGAAACCTGGTGGATTGAACTTCCTGCTTCAAATAAAACACCCAATAAACCACTGGTTATTGCTTGTTCTTACAACGATTACCTGATGGCAAGTAAAGGGGAAGTTCCAGATCGTTGGATTAGAAATTCAAGAAAAATGACATAAATCATCTTTGCTCCTATTAACACCCTATTCATTGCATTCTATCTATAAAATCAGTCCATTAGGAAGAAATTTTTAACCAAACAGTAACATAAAATCAAAAAGTTGAGTATAAGCCCTTGGTTTTTGTTTGCTTTATTAACATATAATTGTTAATAAAATTTGTTGGAGAAATTTTTTTTTCTTTACTTTACCTTTCCGTTGCACTATTTATTAAAGGTAACATAAGGGATACTATTAGATGAAAAAAAATATTCTGATTATCTTTTTGTTTTATTCGTTGATCTCTG
>CAZDXY010000054.1:0-24018 GCA_964509385.1 uncultured Rikenellaceae bacterium | reverse complement strand
GCAGAGAACAAATCTTACGTTTCAGTTATTCCAGCAGAAAACTAGTAAGCTTACTTATAAATTTATTTAATATCTCCTGTTGCTTACCTGAAATTGTGTAAGTTCAGGAGATTTTTCATTACCAACCGATAATAACAAATTTATGTTAACCCTTAAACTCATTTGCGAAAGCAAAGACGAAGTGCTAAAGCGTTTGGCCATTAAAAATTTCAATGCCATTGAATTGGTCGACAAGGTTCTTACCCTTGACGATCAGAGAAGGTTAATCCAGGGAAAACTCGATGCTAATCTTGCCGAACAAAACTCACTTTCTAAGGGAATTGGGATTCTTTTTAAGCAGGGAAAAGCCAGCGAAGCAAATGAATTTAAGGTTAAGGTTACTGAACTGAAGGAGGAGTCGAAGCAATTGAGCCTGAAAATGGCTGAGGTAGAACAAGAATTGAATCTAACCCTTATCAGGATACCAAACCTGCCACACCAATCAGTTCCTGCTGGTGTTTCCGCTGAAGATAATCTTGAGATTCGATCTGGAGGAATTGTACCTGTTTTACCCGAAAATGCAAAACCTCACTGGGAGTTGGGAAAAATGTTCGATATTATCGATTTTGAGTTGGGTGTTAAGATAACTGGGGCTGGATTTCCTGTATATAAAGGTAAGGGAGCGAAGATGCAACGCGCTCTCATCAATTTTTTTCTTGATGAGAACATCAATGCAGGTTACCGAGAAATAATGCCACCTCTAATGGTGAACGAGGATTCTGCTTATGGAACAGGTCAACTCCCTGATAAGGATGGGCAGATGTATCATGTACAAACGGATAATTTCTATCTGATTCCAACCGCAGAAGTCCCCGTAACAAATATTTATAAGGATGTTATTCTGAATACATCCGACTTCCCAATTAAGTTAACCGCGTACACCCCCTGTTTTCGCCGTGAGGCGGGTTCATACGGTAAAGATGTAAGGGGTTTAAATCGTTTACATCAATTCGATAAAGTGGAGATTGTCCAGGTACAGCACCCCGATCGTTCCTACGATAGCCTTGATGAGATGGTGAACCATGTTGAGAACCTGCTCAAAAAGCTTGAGCTGCCGTACAGAATTTTGCGCTTATGCGGTGGCGATATGAGTTTTACTTCAGCCCTAACCTACGACTTTGAGGTTTTTTCAGCTGCCCAAAAAATGTGGCTCGAAGTAAGTTCTGTATCTAACTTCGAATCATTTCAGGCGAATAGGCTAATGCTTCGCTTTCGCGAAGAGGGGGAGAAGCGCAACCAGCTAGCCCATACGTTAAATGGTAGCGCATTGGCTTTGCCAAGAATTTTAGCAGCACTTTTGGAGAACAATCAGGTAGAGGGTGCCATTAGGATTCCAAAAGTTTTACAGCCATACTGCGGATTTGATATAATTGACATTTAATAGATGATAACTTCTAAATTAACCGACTCTTTAACTTAATAGTTAGCAAATAAGAGTCGGTTTCTTATTTTTGTAGTAATTTTTAGTTGCTTAATACCTTGAATAAAAAAAACCTAGCCTATTTATTCGCAGCACTTACCATTCTTTTCTGGGGTACTGCCGCTTCAGCATTTAAGTACACCCTAAACCATTTTAGTTTTATTCAACTTCTGGTTTGGTCATCATTATTCTCAACCCTTCTTCTTTTTGTCATTATTTTACTTAGCGGCAAGTTCATTCTGCTTAAAAGAATAAACCGAAAGGAAATTTTTCCATCGGTTTATCTGGGTTTGCTTAATCCATTTGGTTACTACTTTATCTTGCTTAGAGCCTATGAGCTGCTTCCTGCACAGGTGGCACAACCCTTAAACTTCATTTGGCCACTTGTATTGGTGCTGCTTTCAGTACCCTTACTGGGTGAGAAGCTATCGCTCAAGAGCATTGTGTCATTGCTGATCAGTTTCTTTGGGGTGGTGCTAATCTCGTCGCAGGACAATCCTATGGCATTGGAAATAAAAAGTCCTATTGGGGTTGTTTTGGCTCTTTCGAGTTCTATTGCATGGGCATTGTATTGGATTTTTAATCTTAGGTATTCTCAAATCGATACAGTTATTCGCCTATTCTTAAACTTCCTCTTTGCAACCATTTATGCATTGGCTGTCACGATATTTTTCCCAGACTTCTGGGACTTTAATATGAAAGGTATTTTGGGTTCATTGTACGTTGGCTTTTTTGAAATGGGCATTACCTTTGTTATTTGGTTAAAAGCTTTAACTCTGGCTGAAAGTAAAGCAAAGCTGAATAACATAATCTATTTGGTACCCTTTGTTTCCCTTCTTTTTATACATTTTTTTGTAGGAGAAAAAATATATTGGACGACCATTGTAGGATTATGTGTTATTGTTGGGAGCATTTTATTTCAGCAGTTAAAAACCGTAAAAAGATAGTATTTGTTTTTATCAAATAATTGAGATTGAAATGATAAAAATTAAAAGTCTTATCCTTCTTCTTTTCGTTTTATCCTTTTTGACTAGCTGCAAAAAGGATGATAACGAAAACCTTGATGCTAACAAGGATCTTTTGAAAACCATGAACGACTTTTACCTGTGGTATGACAAGATGCCAAGTGTAAACTCTGCCAACTACCCTTCGCCGGTTGAACTACTGGAGGTGTTAAGGTATAAGGAGTTGGACAGGTGGAGCTATATTACCACAAAGCAGGAGCTGAATGCTTACTACGAGGAGGGTCAATTTGTGGGATTTGGAATAGGCTTGGCGTTTGATACGAGCAATCAGCTTTGGATTACTTTCATTTTTAACGATTCACCACTGCGTTCCTATGGAATTGATAGAGGTTGGAGAATTGCAGCCATCGATGGTATTGTGCCTACCCCATCAAATGTTAGCTATCTTTTTGGACCTTCAACTGCAGGGATCACAATCGCTTTTACTATGATTAACCTTCAGGGTGAAACAGTTTATTTATCGGCAACCAAAAGAGTTGTTTCCATGAATACGGTACTGTTGGATACTACCTATTCAACCACTGCCGGTAAGGTGGGGTATTTTGTTCTTAAAGGTTTTATTAATCCTACAGTTGATGAGTTGAACTTTGCTTTCAACAAATTCCTCTCGCAGGATGTTAGCGAATTAATAGCTGATCTCAGGTACAATACAGGCGGTGCTATATCCACAGCATCCCATTTAGCTAATCTTATTGCGGGTAATATTGCAAACAATGAAATTCTTGGGAACTATGTACATAATGACAAACAATCGCACAGAAATAAGTCTATTTACATTTCTGTTAAGGCAAATTCACTGCCAATAAGCAGAGTGGTTTTCATTACTACAGGACAATCTGCTTCTGCCAGCGAACTGGTAATTAATGGCTTAATTCCACATATGGACTTAACCTTAGTAGGTACGAAAACGTATGGGAAGCCAGTTGGAATGTATGGTTTCACTTCAGAAGATTATGACTGGGCTTTTGTGCCCATATGCTTTAAGATACTCAATGCCAATAACGAAGGCGACTACTATGATGGTATCCCTGTTGATTTTGAGCAAATTGATGGGATTAACTACCCCTTTGGGGATCTTAATGAACCCAGCCTAAACACAGCCATGGCATATATCGAAGGAGGTATCCCAAAACAAGGTTTGCCAAAATCAAGCGATAGGATCGAATACCCCATAATGAAAGGATTACAGGGCGAAATAGGGGCATGGTAACTTCATTTTTTGGGTCGGTTCAGATTATCATCTAATCGTTACAACCTTATTTGCTATCTTTGCAACTAGAAAAAGTTAACTATTGCCCTGATGAATCAGCAACCCGAAAAGGTAATACTTGGCATTGATCCAGGAACCAATATCCTTGGCTACGGAGTGATAAGAACAAAGGGAAAAAACAAAGTCGAACTGGTGGTATTGGGTATTATTGAACTGAAGAAGTACGATGATCATTACCTAAAGTTAAAGGTAATTTACGAAAGGGTTCAGCAACTTGTAACGGAGTATTTACCCGATGAGGTAGCCATAGAATCAACCTTTTTTGGGAAGAATGTGCAGAGCATGCTGAAGCTGGGAAGGGCTCAAGGTGTTGCAATGGCGGCTGCACTTTCTCGATCGGTCCCCATTTTTGAGTATGCACCCCGAAAAATTAAGTTGGCCATTACTGGACAGGGGAATGCATCAAAGGAACAGGTAGCTTCGTTGCTTAAAAGTATTCTTGGGATGGATGAGTTAAACTACAAGAACCTAGACGCAACTGACGGATTAGCTGCTGCAGTATGCCATTTTTATCAGCAAAAAGCAGGGGTGGGAAATAAAAAAGCAGCTGGGTGGAAGGACTTTATTAAGAACAACCCCGAAAGGGTGAAGTGAGCTCAGGTGTTGAAAAGTAAATTTCATAACATTTATAAAGGTTTTACATTTGAAAAGTAATAATTAAAGGAGATAATATCATGGCCATGATCACTTTTTTTAGAACCCCTAAGCCAAGGCAATTCAAGTACGTGCCTATATTCTACGATGAGCGAAAGGAAGCCCTAAAACAACGTGAACAGCAGATCAAGCAGGAATTGGGCCTTTCCGATGAGAGTGAACCAAGAGTTTCATATATCAGAGGGAAATTCAGCGATTATTACAAACGTAATATCAGGCATAAAAGCAAAAGCAACAGCAGGCTTATCGTAATATTTATTATCCTTTGCATAATTGCATACTTTCTAATTTACCGTTAAAAAAGAGTTTTCTATGCCTGATGTGATTCAACTCCTTCCTGATTCAGTGGCAAATCAAATTGCTGCTGGTGAAGTTGTACAACGCCCAGCCTCTGTTGTGAAGGAGTTGTTGGAGAATGCCGTTGATGCCCAGAGCCGAAGTATTGAGGTTAACGTTCGCGATGGGGGTAAAGCTCTAATTCAGGTTGTAGATGATGGTTCAGGGATGTCCGAAACGGATGCGCGTCTCTGCTTCGAGAGGCATGCTACCTCCAAAATCCGTGAGGCAAGCGACCTTTTTGCCATTAAAACCATGGGTTTTAGGGGCGAAGCCCTTGCATCCGTTGCTGCAGTGGCCGAAGTGGAATTGCGTACCCGTCGACCAGAGGATGAGGTGGGAACCCTTATCCGTATGTCAGGATCGGAGGTGTTGGAGCATGAGCCCATTGGTTGCTCAGTGGGCAGCTCGATAACAGTAAAAAACCTTTTCTACAATGTGCCAGCAAGGCGCAAATTTCTAAAAAGTTCATCGCTGGAATTAAAGCATATCATTAGCGAGTTCCAGCGCGTGGCACTGGCAAAGAATCACATAGGACTTTCGCTAAATCACAACGGTGCCGATATATATAACCTTCCTGCTACCACTGTAAAGCAACGTATTATTGGCCTGATGGGGCGATCGCTAAATCAGCATCTTCTCGATGTTAACACATCCACAACAGTAGTTAATATTTCAGGTTTTATTGGTGATCCACAGAGCGCAAAGAAAACACCAGGGGAGCAGTTCTTTTTTGTTAATGGTCGTTTTATGAAAAACCCATACCTCCATAAGGCTGTGATGATGGCATACGATAAGTTGCTACCCACTGATTCTATACCACCTTACTTCATCTTCCTTGAGGCTGATCCGGAAACAATAGACGTAAACATTCATCCCACAAAAACTGAAATCAAGTTTGAGGATGAGCGAGTTCTTTGGCAAATTCTCCATGCTGTTGTGAAAGAGACCCTTGGGAAATTTGCTGTGGTGCCCTCAATCGACTTCGATATAGAAATGGTAATTGACATTCCCTTTTTCCCTAAAAGTGCACCTGTAAGTCCGCCCGAAGTGGAAATAAACCCCAACTTCAATCCATTCGACAGGGACTACCTTAGCCAATCATCAAAAAGGCAGATGTCTAAACATCAGGAAAAATCAACAGAAGGATGGCAAAACCTTTTCCATCAGGAAAGAGGGAAGGGTTTCGATGGTGTCCCTGAGGAAAGGGTTGCCGGACTTTTCGATGAGGGTGAGCAGAATATTATCATGCCCAAAGCAGTGCAGCGTTTTTTCCAGCTAAAGAATAAGTACATCCTTACTTCGGTAAAATCGGGTTTAATGGTTATAGATCAGAAAAGGGCTCATGAGCGAATTCTTTTCGAGAGCTACCTTCTAAACCTATCAATGGGGCCAGTGAGTGTTCAGCAGGAGCTATACCCACAATCCATTGATCTTAGCCATGGCGATTTCGTTCTTCTTTCAAATCTGGTGGATGATCTGGCAATACTGGGAATAAATGTGAGCTTTTTGGGGCAGAATACCATAACAGTAAATTCATTACCTTCAAATTTAAAGGTTTCGAATCCCGAACAGCTTATCCGCGATTTCATCAACTCCTTTAAAGAAAATACTGGAAACCAGAGCATTGATGTGCACCAGAAGCTGGCCATGTCGTTGGCAAAGGCTTCGTCAATTCCTTACAACCGGCAGCTGGAACCCATCGAAATGCAGGATTTAGTGGATAAACTCTTTGCCTGCCAGCACCCCAACATTTCGCCCGAAGGGAAACCAACCATTTCAATTATCTCAACCGAAGAGTTGGATAAGCGGTTTTAATTGGGACAGTTTTTATAACTTTGCCAATATTTTTCAGCGTTCACTTTTTTTTATCATGGTAACAATCTGCGAAACGCAATGGGAATTGTTTTCCTTGTAAACATGTATGGATAATAAATTGTTATAACAAAAATCATTAATGCAAATTCTTTCAAGAACTCTATAAATGAAATAGTCATGAGTTTTAATGCCAGATCACTTTTCCAGAATATTCCTCCTGTAGTGAAGAACTTGATAATCATCAACATAATCCTACTATTTGCATCTTTCGTATTTAGCAACATGGGGATGAACCTTAATCGTACATTAGGACTATACTATTTCGGATCGTCACAATTCAAACCCTTCCAACTGGTAACCCACATGTTTATGCATGGTGGAATCGCTCACCTTTTTTTCAACATGTTTGCTTTGTACATGTTTGGCAGAATATTAGAGCAGGTATGGGGAAGTAAGCGGTTTTTCATTTACTACTTCTTTACAGGAATAGGAGCAGCATTGCTGCATAGCTTTGTAAATTACCTTGAGGTTCGGTCGCTCATGGCTAGCCTTACTCCCGAGCAGATTGCAATAGTAAAATCCGAAGGGACAAATATTTTCCTCAGAGGACAGAACTATACCCATCAAGCGATGGGTGCGTTAAATCTCCTAATGAACATTCCAACAGTTGGAGCATCGGGAGCAGTGTTTGGTGTTCTTCTGGCGTTTGGGATGTATTTTCCTAACACACAGCTAATGCTACTATTTCCTCCTATACCCATTAGGGCTAAGTACTTTGTTATGATTTACGGAGCCATTGAACTATATTTAGGATTCACTCAGGCAAACAGTAATATTGCACACTTTGCTCATCTGGGGGGGATGCTTTTTGGATTTATTCTCATTAAGGTATGGGCAAAGAATAGGAATACATTCTATTAATAAAAATCAAATGCCATAAAGATGAACAGCATTTTTCAAGAAATAAAGCAATCATTCAAAAATGGAGGAACCCTAGTTAAGTTGATTTACATTAACCTTGGTGTTTTCCTGATCTACAATCTACTGAGGGTGTTCTTGTTTCTTGGTGGTAGCGAATATGGTGCTGAACTAACCAGATTTTTGGCAGTACCGGCCTACTTGCCCAACCTTGCCCAACATCCATGGACAATTTTTACATACATGTTCTTTCACGAGGGGTTTATTCATATCCTTTTCAATCTTCTATGGCTTTACTGGTTGGGTAGGATATTCCTTAGCTTTATGTCGGAGCGTAAGCTGCTTGGAGTATACATTATGGGAGGCTTATCGGGAGCAGCCCTTTATATTTTATTCTACAATACCTTTCCGGTTTTTTCAGGGGTTCTTCCCATTTCATTTGCGTTGGGAGCCTCAGCCTCTGTTTTAGCGATAGTATTTGCTGCTGCCACATTCGCGCCAAACCTTCAGCTGCATTTAATGTTTATTGGCCCCGTTAGGCTTAAATACATTGCGCTGTTCATGGTTGCTCTCGATATAATTGGCATGGCAGGTTCAAATGCCGGGGGGCATATTGCTCACCTTGGTGGGGCGCTATTTGGATACCTTTTCATCTACTTTCAAAAACAAAACGTTAATCTTATTAAGCCTGTCGAGTGGTTCGTTGATGCATTTACATCTAGCCCATCCACAAATCGACGTAAAAAGATGAAGGTGGAATATACTAAAACGTCTGATGATTACGAGTATAATCGTATTAAAGCTGAAAAGCAGGCTGAGATCGACAGGATACTTGATAAAATATCAAAAGCGGGCTACGATAGCCTTACTGCCGAGGAGAAGAAAACATTGTTTAAGATGAAAGATAGCTAGTATAGACCAGTTATGCGAAAGTTAGTTGACACAATAGTGCTTTTCCTTACTATGCTCTCGGCAATGGTGTTGCTGCTGGCTTACTTGTCCATTTACATTAAACCAACATTTTTTTGGATATTCGGAATAGTAGGATTGGCCTATCCGTTGTTGCTCCTTTTAAACTTGACTTTTCTGATATATTGGATACTGCGATGGAAATGGGGATTTCTCATTCCGTTAATTGCTATTCTCTTAGGAGTTAATCATTTTTCAAGCTTTTTTCAATTCCCTTTTGGCAAGAATGGTCATATTGGCGAAGATGATATCAAGATTTTAACACACAATGTAAACCTTTTTCAGCTCTCGATATGGGATGATGATCCTCCCACTTATAATGAGATATTTGATTTTATTCACGAGGAGAGCCCCGATATTATCTGTTTGCAAGAGTTCTATGTTGTTGATGATAAATTCTCAGAGCTGGAGGCTAAATCGAGGCTGGATTACGATGTACATATCGGTTACATCGTTAAACGAATGAATTCGGGGTATGGCCTTGCGACTTACAGCCGTTTTACCATTGTAAATTCAGGTGAGATTAAATTTGAGAATAGTGCTAACGCATGCATATTTACCGATTTGTTAATAGAAGGCGATACCATAAGGATTTACAACAATCATTTACAATCGCTAAGGCTAAAGGAGAGAAACATAAGCTTTTTGCTCAATCAGAGTTATCGTAAGGAAAATCAAGCCATGGATGAAATTCGCGACCTTTCATTTCGCTATCGCGATGCCCTTCAAAAAAGGGCGCAGCAGGTTGAACTGGTTACAAAACATATCATGAGCAGTCATTACCCGGTTATCGTATGCGGCGATTTTAACGATTCGCCTATATCCTACAACTACAGGCAAATGCGCCATAACCTGAGCGATGCATTTGTGGAGGCAGGATTGGGTGTAGGACATACATATAAAAAATTCTTTCCCTCTTTTCGCATTGATTACATCCTCTATAATCCGGTATTCAAGGCAACAAGCTACCATTCACCCCGTGTTTACTTCTCCGATCACTATCCAGTGGTTGCAACATTGAAAAGGGAATATTCCAATTTTTAGAAGCATTTTTTCAAATTTTGATATAAAAAGTTAAGGGCTATTGTTTATGACAATAAGCCCTTAACTTGCTCTAATACTTGTAAACCTTGCAAATATATAGTCTATAAACTATTTGCCTTGAATTCTGCCTGAACCTGTTACCTTGGCATCTATTAACGGATTTCCCGAGTAAACAATATCGCCACTACCCACAACACGGGCGTTGAGGTTTTCGGTTACAACCAGATAGGCATTACCTGAACCAGTGATGGTAACTTCCCCATCTTTGAATTCAATACCCTTTAGGGTAATGTCACCCGAACCGGTTACCTTAATGGAAGCATCCTTTGCAGTACCCTTGCCCAAAATGTTAATATCTCCCGATCCAGATATATTTGCAGTAAGTGTTTTTACGCTTAGATCAGGGATACTAATATCTCCACTTCCCGAAATGCTGGTTGATAAATTATTGGCTGTTATTGACGTTACTGCCTTAATATCACCCGATCCTGCTATTGAAAGCTTTTGAATCTCGGGCATGGTAACATGTATTTTAATCTTTGCATTGTTCCAACCGATGCTGAAACCACGCACTGTACTAATTTTTAGGATTCCTCCTTCAACTTCCGTTTCAATTTTATCCAGGATGTCTTTGTCTGCCTCAATATTAACGCTATATTCATTGCCTTGAGTTAGGTAAACATCTGCGGATATGGATAAACTAATACCTGTAAAGTCTTTTAAGTTTCTCAGTTCCTGCCCTATTTCACTACTGAGGCTGGTTGTACATGCATTAGAAATAATGCCAACGCTTAAGAAAAAAGCTATGGCTAAATTTCGAAATAATCTTTTCATGATTGATTTTTTAAAGGTTGATAAAGTAAATGAATGACGAGTGCAAAAATTGTTTCGCTGCATGCTGATAAAAAAAATCAAAAAAAACTTCTTCTCAACGTAAGTTATTGAGAAGAAGTTTTGATTAAGTATTATTGAAGAGCTATTTATACCATCTTATAAAAATCGTTTCCCTTGTCATCCACAAGAATAAATGCGGGGAAATTTTCTACTTCGATTCTGTATATGGCTTCCATACCCAGCTCAGGATATTCAAGCAGTTCAACCTTTCTAATATTATCCTGAGCCAGAATGGCTGCTGGGCCACCAATGCTGCCCAGGTAAAATCCTCCGTATTTCTTACATGCATCAGTAACGGCTTGGCTTCGATTGCCCTTGGCAATCATAATAAGGCTACCCCCATGACTTTGGAAAAGATCGACATAGGAGTCCATTCTGCCAGCAGTGGTTGGGCCAAACGAACCGGATGGCATTCCTGCGGGGGTTTTAGCAGGACCAGCGTAGTAGATCGGATGATCCTTAATGTACTGTGGTAAACCCTCCCCCTTGTCGAGTTTTTCTTTGAGTTTGGCATGGGCAATATCGCGACCAACGATTATTGTTCCACTAAGAGAAAGCCGTGTGCCAACGGGATGCTTTGATATTTCAGCGAGGATTTCCTTCATGGGCTTGTTGAGATCAATTTTCACTCCACCATCCACATCAGTTTTACGATATTCTTCAGGAATATACTTGCTGGGATTATTCTCAAGTTTTTCAATCCAGATACCATCCTTGTTAATCTTGGCTTTAATATTTCTGTCGGCTGCGCAGGATACTCCCATTCCTAGGGGGCATGATGCTCCGTGGCGAGGCAAGCGTATAATCCTTATATCCAAAGCAAAGTATTTGCCTCCAAATTGCGCTCCAATACCAAGTTTGTATGCTGCATCAAGAATTTTCTTTTCCAGGTTCACATCACGAAAGGCCTGACCCCCCTCGTTGCCTTCTGTGGGAAGATTGTCAAGATACTTAGCCGAAGCCAATTTTACATACTTTAAGCACGCCTCGGCTGAAGTTCCTCCTATAACAAAGGCTATATGGTAAGGAGGGCAAGCAGCTGTTCCAAGAGAGCGCATCTTCTCAATGATAAATGGCTCAAGCTTTTCGGGGGTAAGCAATGCCTTGGATTCCTGAAATAGCATGGTTTTATTTGCTGATCCACCCCCTTTGGTTACGAAAAGGAAATTGTACTCATTTCCTGATGTAGCAGAAATATCAATTTGTGCAGGGAGATTTGTACCCGAATTTTTTTCGCGATAGGTATCCAAGGGAATGGTTTGAGAGTACCGGAGATTTTCCTGGGTGTAGGTTTTGTAAATCCCCAATGATAGTGCTTCGGTATCGTTACCGCCAGTCCATACCTGTTGCCCTTTTTTGGCAAAGATTGTTGCAGTTCCAGTATCTTGACAGTAGGGTAAATTTCCTTTTACCGATACTTCTGCGTTTTGTATAAGTGTAAGTGCCACATACTTATCGTTTTCGCTGGCATCATTGTCTTTCAGTATTGCCGACATCTGCTCCAGATGCTCTGAACGTAGCATAAACGAAACATCCTTAATGGCTGTTTGGGCAAGCAAGCTTAACCCTTCGGGCTGTATCTTCAGCATTTCCTTCCCTTCAAAGTTAGAAACCGAAACGTACTCCTTGGTAAGAAGGTAGTATTTGGTTTTGTCTTCACCCAAAGGGTAGGGATCGTAATACTTAAATTCTGGTGTTGGCATGGGTTTAGTTTTTAGTTATTGGGTTATTAGGTTATTGGGTTATTAAGTTTGGAGTAAATGTTAGTTTATTTTTTTAAGAATATTTGAGTGTAGAATATCGTTCCGTCCTTAGCTTCGGCAATTCCAACCCCAATGTGGGTGAAGTCACCTTCGATATTACTTTTATGTCCTGGACTATTGAGCCAGCCTTTTATAGCCTCCTCCGCATTACGGTGTCCGTAAGCCACATTTTCAGCGAAAGCTATACCCCCCATCACATCTGAGATAGCCTTGGTCCTTTTAGAAAAATCCTTATGGCTAAAGCTTATTTTACCCGATGCCATATTATAGCTATGTTTTCTTGCTTCCTGATTAATGGTTTCATTAAATTCTAACTCAATAAGTCCCATAGCTAATCTGTGTTGATTTACCAGATTGGCTATTTCGCGTTCCATCACCAAAAGATCTGGATCTATTGATTGGGCATTGATCAATATTGCGACTAATAGAGAAAAGAATGTAATGAGGACGGTTTTCATTCAATTTTTTATAATAACGTGTCAATTCTGATGGGAGGATTCGCTATTACTGCCTTCAACCTACCAACTACAATTGGACGTTGGATGAGTTTGGGGTTTTCCAATAGGATTTTTACCCATTCATCGTTTGTGAAATTCTTCCCTTTAAGGTTCTTCCGGTAATACTCTTCCTGTGTTCTTGCCAATTCTTTTGCTTGAAGGTTGGTTTTCAGGAGTATTTCTTTAATCTCTTCCTTTGTTATCGGTTCTTTCAAATAATCCCTAATATGAAAATCAGAGGTTTTTGATTTGAGATAATCGAGCCCAGCTCTGCTGTGCTTGCAGCGTGGGTTATGAAATATTTTCAGCATGCTTAACAGGTATTAAAAAAGTACAAGTTACTTTTTATTGATGAAAGTGTCAATATGATGTAGAACACAAAACATCATTTTATATCATTTTGTTTGATGAAGATAATCATCAGAAATAACTACTCGTGAATAAAATCGGAAAGTTTTCCAACACGAGAATTGAGCCAATCGATTAAAATTTTTCTTGTTTTAGGTTTAGCCCTCTCCAAATCCTGAATACATACAAACGCTAACCTTCTATTAATTCCAACTAGAGAAAGCCTATACCTTAGCATAGTATTGGAAATTTTGCCCATTTTTAGAGTCTTTGACTTTAACTTGTTGTTAACCTTGGCTTTGGAATATGAAAATGCCAGATGGGTAGTCAGGGCATCGGGTAAGAACTGTTCATTGGATCTAATTCGGAATTTTATGTTTTTGTTTAGAATATCAGAGTGTTCAGAGTAGAATTTCTGTAAAATTGATTTAATTTGAGGATGTGGTACGTGAGGTGCACTGAAAAATCTTAGTTTGTAGCTAGCAATTGATGCTGCACTTGCCTGAGCATGGCTTAACTTAGGCCTTGTAGATTGAACCGTTTGTTTGTATCTTTTTGGACATAAAATTCTGATTAGGACTTTATCTATGCGGTATTTATGCTGCAATTTCCAGATTCCCCGTATAACAATGCTATCTTTGAAAAAGAAATCATTTGGTGTAACAGTTTTTATGATAATAAAGTCGTCGTTAAGAAAGAGATAATTTTCCGAGAGTCCTGGGATTCTCCATATAAGGGAAGCGATTGATCGGCTATTGAAGGTAGGTAGGTTTTCCTCATATCCCGAAAAAATTGTAAGATGATCCACTACTTCAACCCTATTGGAAAAGGAAGATTTTTCAATTAATGGTATAAATGATGGTATCTGAGCATCGGAAACAATAAAAATTTTTCGAATCCAAGGAGCATAGCGGAGCAATGAAACAACACAATATTCAAGTTCACCTGTTTCGCGAAAACGATCTGCGTTGGCTATTTTGGGCACATGCCCAATTGACAGTAAGTACTTATTTAATTTTTCCTTATGTGATGGATCATCACCATTAACCCAGATAATTACAGCATCAATGGGAGTATTTTGATTTTTTACAATATTTGTTGTACGATTCAATTTGATTTTTTAAAATTACGCTCTCTAATGATATGGAAGTACCCAAACTTTTACTTGAAACCATAAAGTTAACTATAAAGCAAAACTAATCACAATCAATTTTAAACATACATTTTTCTCTATCTTGATTAACTTTATGTTTTGCATATTTTAAAATTTAAAGAAAACCAAATAATAATCTAATTTATTTGATTGAAAATGGGAATAAAGATATTCATTCTTAGTGCATCGGACAGGTATAATTATGGAGATTTGCTATTCCCAATTATTGCAGAGAAAGTTCTTTCGAAATATGGCGATTTTGAATTTCATAATCATGCAATCGTTAACTCTGATTTAAGTAGATTTGGTGCTTTACCTACTTTTAAGTATAATCATTTATATAAATTTATTGATAATTCTCAACAGCACATACTACTTGTTGCTGGAGGTGAGGTAATTGCGGCTAATTGGTTAAAACTTTATGGATTTGTTTACCCTTCTTTTAATAGTCTCTTCAAGCTGTTAAGCAACCTTGAAAGAGCGATTGGAAAATTTATTCCTATACTAAGAAATCCCTTACCTTTTGTACCTTTTGATAAAAGAATTACTGAACACTTTAAGATTGTTTTTCATGCAGTAGGAGGAGAAAAGGCTGGGCCAAAACAGTTGGCTAAAAGGGTTAAAAGAACATTCGACAATGCCCTATACCTTAGTATTCGTGAGGAAAAGTCATTCAATTCGATTAAAACGATTTACTCCCCCAAAGATCTTAGGTTAACCCCCGATAGCGCCATAGTGATGAGCGATTTCTATTCATTTTCAGAACTAAAAGATAATCAATACATTGCTTTTCAGGTGGGGCATTACAAGAATGGAGGAGATTTGAATCTGATAAACAGTGAGTTGAGTAATCTCCACTCAAAAACAGGACTGCCCATCAAATTTGTACCTATTGGAAATTGCCCAGGTCATGATGATATACTTTCCCTATCTTGGCTAAAAGCCAATGCCCGTTACCCGTGCGAGGTGATTTCACCCAGTAGCATTGAGGTAATTATGAAGGCTATAGCACAGTCGAAGCTTTTTATTGGAACCAGTCTTCATGGTGTTATCACAGCCATGTCGTATTCAATTCCCTATCTAGCTTTAAATCCGAGGATAACTAAACTTAAGGGATATGTAATGACCTGGGCTCCAGATGAATTAAAGTTTTCATCCGATTTTAAATCAATTTGCGAAAACTCCCTAAAAGCGTTGGCGGTTGATAAAAGTAAGTTAATCCAGAATGCAGAGATGCAGAAGGAGCTTGCAAGAAAATCGTTTCAATCAATAGCCTTGTTGATCAATAGCCAATAGATTACTGCAATTTTTTTAATCCGTTCAAGCAGACAAATTGATCAAGTGCCTGTTTCTGCTGCATCATCTTGATATTCTCGTCCTGATTATTCCATCCACTTTTATGGTAAAGGTGGTACTGAACCGCTAAATTTCGAAGCGATCTCAACTTGTAGCCAGCCCGCTTAAAGCGCCAACCCAAGTCGATATCTTCACCTATGGCAGGTCGTGAATAATCCTCATCAAATCCGTTAATGGCATAAATCGCTTTGCGCGAGAACGACATATTACAACCTTTGAGTTGATACATGGTGCGAAGTTTTGGAATAAATTTGAAAACCCCATTTGGATTAAAAAAAAGACCCTCTTCAATAAACTTTGCGCCCTGCCTCTTTATTTTAAAAAAATTTTTTAGAATATACCCGTTCATATCATCAACCCATAGCTTATTTTCGAGAATCATTTGGGTAGTAACAGGATCAAGTTTTATTCTTTTTCCTGCAAGCACACAGTTGTGTTCAGAGAGTTTAATATGGTACTCCATGAATCTAGGATGCAAAATGCAGTCCTCATCGATAAAAACAAGATAGTCAGTTGTGGCAGCCTCAATAGCTCTGTTTAGGGCTTTGTTCTTTTGCCATCCAATATCGGGTTGTGTTAAGTGCTTTATGTTCAGATGATTTTCTATGCTTCGGATATATTCCTCCATGTGAACATGCTGAGCATCTTCTGTAATAATAACCTCAAAGCGTCTATCAGTTTGTTGAGTTATCGATTTAATAACTAAATTAAGGTATTGAACGTTAGCATATGCTGATATAATCAAACTAACCAAAGGCTTACCCATTGCAGAATTAGATTAATGATTTGGAGTAGATGCTATACATTTATATGATCGGCAATTCCTTTCTCTGTCCAGGTAACCTTAGTTTTCTTTACCACTTTTCTGATCAGTACATTTCTGCTAAGTGTTTCCTTTGTTTTATATGGGCGCGGATGATCGAGATGAATGCAAATTGCGCTGTATCGAATTTGTTTGGTTTTTACACCTACATTAACTAAACGTTCCCCAAGTTCTCTGTCAAGCCCTCCGTACTGCATGGTCTCGTTATAACCATTCACCCTTATAATATCCTCCTTCCAGCCACTTGAGTTATGACCATTCCATGTTGCTTTTGTTGTGGTAAAGGTATTTAAGAACCATTTCAAAAGGCTGTTCCTGTTGAGTTTGAGAAACTTATATGTAAAGGGCTGCTCATTGCTTAATAGCCATTTTGTCGAGAAAGGTTTTCCAAATCGAATATCGTCAAGGTTAATGGTATTCGAAACATTCATATTAAGTTTAAGATAACCTCCGCTGAGGAAGTAACCCCTCTTGGCTCTTTTTGCATGAACTTCGATAAAGTCGTTGCGGGGAATGCAGTCACCATCTGTAAATATTAAATACTCACCATTGCTTGCGATAATGGCTTTGTTAAGAATTAGACACTTTTGAAAACCTTCATCAGGATGCCAGATATGATTGATCTTTAAACTCGAATTCTCCCTAAACCAATCAATTACAGATTTTGTTTTTGGCCCTGATCCGTCATCGGCAATTACAACTTCAAAACCTTTTATTGTTTGCGATTCATATCCCCAAAGAACTTTACGGAGCCACTCAGGTTGGTTGTATGTAGTTATTATAAGGCTAATGTTTTCAGGGTGAACATATCCATTGTAAATTGGTTTTGAATTGTTCTCAATTTTATGTCCAGCAATTTTATGATCCCATTGCCTACAAGCAATATGTACTCGAGAATCGGTTAACTTTTGCTTCTTGTTTTTCTTATCTATTAGGATAAGTCTTCTTAATTTAGCGTACTTGAGAAAACATAAATATGCCAAGTTGAGGCTTGCAATGAAGCCCATATATCCTTCAAGAAATCCAGTTTTAATGATATACGAGTGAAAAAATCGCCAGATTGGACGAAGAATGGTTTTTCCTACACCTGCTTTAATTCCTAGTTTGAAATATTCTCTTGCCGAAATTGAGCTGAAATGGTTTATTTTGGTAATATGTTCTTCAATTGAATCGTAAACCCAGTGTAAAATATCTCCCTTTAGAGATCCTACTGTAGAACCAGCGTGCATTTTAAATCTATCGTGTGGGTTAATCCCGCCCCAACTTCCTTTCCGTCTATCAAAAAGTCTTAACTTACGTTCTGGGTAAAGGCTGGTATGGTACATCCATTGTCCGCAATAGTTGTTTAGTCTATTGCATTTGTAGCCATCGTACTGCCAGTTTTTTTTGGCTTTTAATATCGATTTGCGAAGCTCATCAGAGAGCGCCTCATCTGCATCGAGCGATAGAATGTAATCGTTGGATGCTTGTTGTACTGCAAAATTTTTCTGTTCCTTGTAACCTAGAAATTTTTGCTCATAAAATTTTACACCAAGTCTTTTGCAGATTTCGGCTGTTTTATCTGTAGACAAGGAATCAACCACAACAATCTCATCGGCAACGTCAACCAACGAGTTGATGCACTGCTCAATGTATTTTTCTTCGTTATAAGTTATTATTACTGCCGATATTTTGGGCATACGGTTATTTTAAAAATGCAAAAATAGTGAAAATTGCAATATGTATTTGGGTAATTCTTTGTGTAATTCAGTATATTGTACCAATCATTGGTTCAGTTAATTATACAACTACATTAAATTCTCTTAGGGCATCATTAAGGGAAGTTTTAAGGTCGGTCGATGGTTTACGTTCGCCAATAATCAGCGCGCAGGGTACCTGATATTCGCCTGCTGCGAAAGTTTTCGTGTAAGAACCAGGAATCACAACTTTAAGAGGAGGTATTTCACCCTTAAATTCTTTGGGAGAAGGGTTAGTAACATCAATTATTTTTGTTGATTTAGTTATAACCACGTTAGCTCCAAGCACTGCTTCAGTGCCAACCTTTACCCCTTCAACAATAATGCAACGCGATCCAATAAAGCACCCATCCTCTATTATCACAGGTGCAGCCTGAACGGGTTCCAGAACTCCTCCAATTCCAACTCCACCTGAAAGATGTACATGTTTGCCGATCTGCGCACAGGACCCAACTGTTGCCCAGGTATCAACCATAGTCCCCTCATCAACGTATGCACCTATATTAATGTACGACGGCATCATTATAACACCCTTAGCCACATATGAGCCATATCGTGCAATGGCATGGGGCACAACTCTTACGCCCTGTTTATCGTAATCCCTTTTCAGGGCTATCTTGTCATAAAATTCGAAGGGACCCACCTCAACCTTTTCCATTGGACTTAAGGGAAAGTAAAGGATAACAGCTTTTTTTACCCACTCATTCACGATCCATCCTTTCTTAGTGGGTTCAGCAACCCTTATTTTACCCTTGTCGAGTTGTTCAATTATCCATTTAATGGCAGTTATAGTCTTACTATCGTTTAGTAGATCTCTGTCATTCCAAGCCTTGCTGATTATTTCTTGGTAATCCATTTTTTCAAATTTTTGTGTTGGGTTAAAGTTAGAAAAAAACATTAATTCTCTTAATGATTAACGAAGCGATGATTTGGACAACTTTTTGTGTTCCAAATGAAATGTTAGAAACCCACAATTAGCTTACTTTTGTCATTAAATTAGAATTATTAAGCAAAACGTTATAAGCTATGAATAAGTTAAAATCTTTACAAATCGGAATTATCATGATTTTGAATATAAATGTTTTAGCTCAGGAGCCTACCCGCTATACTGAGCCTTCAAAGGAGTTGAAGGAAATAATTGAGGCACCCTCAACCCCAGACCTGTGGTTTAATCCTTTCAAAACTTATGTACTATTTTCATATCCACTGGAGATGCCCGATATTTCGGAATTGGCACAACCTGAACTAAAGTTGGCTGGTGTTAGGATTAACCCTGAAAACTATGGATCGAGCCGTACCAGGTTTTGGGAAAAATTAACCCTGAGAAGAACCAACGAGAAAGAAGAGTACCCCATTATTGGATTGCCCGAAGAGGGGAAAATAAATTTTTTCCGTTGGTCACCCGATGGAACTCATTTGGCAATTGTGATTTATCTCCCTAAAACCATTGAACTATGGGTTGTGAAAGCGAATTCAGGACAGGCTCAGCGTTGGGCTGAAAACCTTCATGATGTTATTGTTTCATCACCATTGGAATGGACTCCCGACAGCAAATCAATTCTTTTCACTTCAAGAGTTCTATATCGACAACCTTTTCCTAATATCGTGCATCTGCCAGAGGGTCCATCGGTACAGCAAACAAGCGGGGTGGTAGCTCAGGTTAGTACGTTTCAGGACATGCTTCAGAATCCATCCGATGAGACGAAGTTTGAGCACTTTGCCACCAGCTGTATCATGAAAGTTAGTGAGAATGAGGAACCAATTATGCTTGGGAATCCTAGGATGTTTACAAGTTTTTCCTCTTCGCCGGATGGACAGTACATTTTGGTTGAACAGCTTATGAGACCCTTCTCATACTCTGTTCCTTACTACCGTTTTCCCATTTGGGTTGATGTTTGGACTCATGAAGGTAGTTTGTTTAAAAAACTTGCAGAAATACCACTTGCAGAAAGTATCCCACAGGGATTTAGCGCAGTTCGCAAGGGCCCCCGAAATTACCAATGGCGTGCTGACACTCCGGCTACCTTGGTTTGGGTTGAAGCACAGGATGAAGGTGATCCAAAAAAGGAAGCTGAAATAAGAGATCAACTCTTTTCGCTTGAGGCTCCATTTAAGAGCAAGCCAACGCCTTTGCTGTCGCTCAACTATAGGTTTGCAGGCATTAACTGGGGATGGAGTAATTTGGCAGTGGTTTACGAGAGCTGGTGGGAAACCCGAAGGGTAATTACAAGTTTATTTAATCCATCAGAGTCTAATCAAAAAAAGAATATTTTGTGGGATAGATCAAGGCAGGATGCTTATGGAGATCCCGGTCGATTCATCATTGAAACAAATCATCAAGGTAAACAAGTTCTTCGAACAAACAAATCAAAAACTAAACTTTACCTATCGGGGCAGGGTGCTTCACCCGAAGGGAGTATGCCATTTGTTGACGAGATAGATGTAGAAACCCTGCAAACAAAACGTCTTTGGCAATGTCGAGCACCTTACTATGAAACTTTTACTGATTTCATGGATAGTGACGCAATAAAAATACTAACAAGTCGCGAATCCATTGAGGAACAGCCGAATTACTTCGTACATGATATAAAAAGAAAAAAAGTTATTAAGTTTACTTCATTCCCTCATCCGTACCCTCAGCTAAAAGATGTATATAAAGAGCTTATAAAGTATACCAGAGACGATGGAATTGAGTTGACAGCTAATCTTTACCTTCCGGCAGGATACGAAAAGGGGGAGCAATTGCTTCCTGTCCTTATGTGGGCATATCCTGAGGAATACGTTGATCCAAGTTTGGCAAGTCAGGTTAAGGAATCGCCATATCGTTTTATTCGACCATCGCGACTTTCGCCTGTAATGTGGGTTGCCAGAGGGTATGCAGTTCTTGACAGATTGGGCATGCCAATTGTCCGAAAAGATACTCTTGAGCCCAATGATACCTTTATCGAGCAGTTGGTTTCCAATGCCAAGGCAGCAGTCGATTATCTGGTTGTTGCTGGAATTGCCGATCCCCAGCGAATAGCCATAGGAGGACACTCCTACGGAGCGTTTATGACGGCCAATTTGTTGGCGCATAGCGATCTATTTGCTGCAGGAATTGCCCGTAGCGGAGCCTATAATCGAACACTTACTCCCTTTGGCTTTCAGGGCGAAGAGCGAAATTTGTGGCAGGCTACTGATGTTTATCTAAGAATGTCGCCATTTATGTATGCCGATAAGATCAAAGTTCCAATCCTTTTTATCCACGGCGAGGATGATAATAACAGTGGAACCTTTCCCATGCAAACCGAAAGGATGTTTTCAGCTATTAAGGGACATGGTGGAACAGCCAGAATGGTTATTTTACCATTCGAAGGACATGGTTATCGTGCCCGACAATCGATTATGCATTCTACTTGGGAAATGGATAGGTGGTTGGAATCATATTTGAAAAAATAGTATCAGTGTAAATACCCAACTGATGATATAATAAGTAGCACTTAGCATCAGGTTAAAAAAAGTTAACATATTTTGATGTAGTCAAATATTATAAACATCAAGCTATTTTTGTATTGATAATTTTCCGAGGTTTTGAAACGATTTGCATTATTAATAATTCTTTCACAGATCATTCTATTATCAGCCAACGCTGAGCGTAGAGACACAATTCCAATTATTCACTTTCAACTTGTTGATGCGACCAATGGCAAGCCCATACCACTTGCTCATATTGTTAACATTAGTACCAGAAAGGCAACAATTGCTGATATGCTAGGCTATTTTAGGATTCCAGTAGCAGTGGGGGATACATTAACTATATCGGCTATTGGTTTCCATGATATGAAAATTCCTTCTTGGGGTCAATTTAGCCTCGATTCGATCTACTTTCCCATTCGTCTTACTCCTCGATTTTATGAAATTAAAGAGGTTAAGATCACACGATTTGGTTCATATCAGCGGTTTATAAAGGAGGTAGCTTCAATGGAGATGCCAAAATCAGAAGAAGAAATAATGCAGGAGCGCTTGGAGGATTACTTCAGAAGATCCATAACCCAGATGGATTTGAAAAACTTGCCATCTGCCACTGGTGGCTTTACCTTTGGCGAGGATTGGCTATCGAAGCAAAGGCAAAAAATTGAAACCAAGCGTATTGAAGAACAGAAGTGGGAAATTATTTTGAAAAAATTTTCAGCTAACATTGTTTATGACCTAACCGGACTAGAGGGTATTGAGGCTATCAAGTTTATGGAGTACTGTGGGTTTACAGAAGGTTACCTACTTATTTCGAGCGACTATGAAGTTAGAAAAATGATTTTAGATAAATTTGAAGAATATAGAAATAAGTTATCATCATAGATTCGAATAATGCATATACCTACCAAAAATAATATCGAGCAAGCCTATTTAAACGTCAAACGCTTTGCAAATCACACGCCTGTGTTAACTTCACAATCTATCAACAGGATACTTGGCTGCAAGGTGTTTTTTAAGTGTGAAAATTTTCAGAAAGTTGGAGCCTTCAAGTTTAGGGGCGCAACCAATGCTGTTTTTAGTATTTCAGAGAATGAGGCTCATAAGGGAGTTTGCACGCATAGTTCGGGCAATCATGCTGCTGCACTAGCACTGGCAGCCTCATTAAGGGGAATTCGCTCACACATAGTTATGCCTAAAAATGCACCTACAATTAAGCGAAAGGCTGTGGAGGGTTACGGAGCCAACATTACCTCTTGCGAACCCACTCAGCAGCACAGGGAGAGTATGCTTGAAGAGGTGCAAAAGTTAACTGGAGCCACTTTTATTCATCCCTATGATAATTTTAATGTGATCTGTGGTCAGGGAACTGCTTCAAAGGAATTGCTAGAAGAAGTTCCTGATCTAAAAATAATTTTAACACCAGTGGGTGGCGGCGGATTATTTTCGGGTACATTAATTTATGCAAAAGAAACAAATCCGAGCATTGCGGTTTATGCGGGAGAGCCTAAGAATGCTGATGATGCATTTCGCTCACTTCGTGATGGGATTCTTTATCCCTCCATAAATCCTAATACCATTGCCGATGGACTTAGAACTTCCCTTAGCCCTTTAACTTTCAGCATTATTCAAAAGTATGCTGATGGAATTCTCACCGTTCCGGAGGCATTGATCGTTGAAGCTATGCGGTTAATTTGGGAGAGAATGAAAATTATTATTGAGCCTTCTTCAGCTGTGCCTGTAGCGGCTATTATTCAAAACCCGAATATATTTAAAGGCAAAAAAGTTGGTGTAATCATTTCTGGAGGTAATGTTGGGTTAGATGATTTACCTTTTGGTCATTGATAAGATAGATTAAAACATGATTGTTGGATATAATATGTTTTAATCTCTTCTAATATCGATCATCTTATCAAATACTTCAGTGGTTTTTTTGATTTGAATAAGACGTAATCAGGTGTTGCCATTGTTGTTTTTGTTTCATTTTTTTCGTATACTACTAACGATTTAATCATTTGAGGTTTAAGTCTTCTTGTTCGATCAAGCACTACAGACAATGTTTTACCTGATGATAATCCGTTATCTACAATTTATTTACTGTATGATAGTGAACATTTACTGTTAGAAACGGTCTGTTTTGAATTTTTCCTAATTCGGCAGCGACAATAGTTCCTCCATAGTGTATACCTATAATATAATCAGGTATAAACCTTTGTTCTTGTAGCAAAGTTGAAATGATCTGAAGTCCTTTAAAATATTTTTGAAACGTAATTGATTTGCTAATAAGTATTGGAAGACTATCGAGTGTAGCCTTATTAATTTTCCTTTGTAGGAGATACTCCTTTAATTCAAATATTCCAGTTATAAGTGCTATTAAAGTACCTGCTGCACCAAAGAAAATTGATAAAAATGTTGTTGTCATTATATTGCTTTATTAATGATGTTGTAATATTACTAGTGATGCGTTAACTTTTGAAAATATTTTACAATAATTTATAAATCAAC
>CAZDXY010000053.1:0-24291 GCA_964509385.1 uncultured Rikenellaceae bacterium | reverse complement strand
CATGGGCTCAACCAGAACCCTGTCGGCCAAAGGTTTAATCTTTAGATTTGACATATCAATTTTATTTTTTGGTTAGACAATTATTTTCTGCTGCATACCCTTTACGAAAGTTATGCCAAAGGGATAATCTGCCATTTTTCAACAATAACAACTGACAAAAACTCCTGCTAGGGTTTTGGAAAGGGTGCAATTTTTATGGTAATTCCATGGGTAAATGGTAAATAAAACCATGAAAACATTGCCCGATGTACTTAAAAAAACATTGTTTTTCAATGTATTGTATGTTATCATAAAGAGAAAAGGTGTCGAGATATGACATCCTGACACCTTTTGTAATGGTTATTTGTAAATGCTATTTTTTTCTCCTGTGACTATTCCTCGTCGGGAGGGGTAACAGGGAAAGTAGGAAGAGCTGTTGGGTCCTGTGTGCGTTCAACTTGCTCCTCAAGTGCCGATCTGCCACCTTCAATGCGTTCACGGGGAATAGTAAGGGTAGCAAGCAGGCTTAAAACGAGAAGACTAACGGCCAATGTCCAGGTAGCTTTTTCAAGGAAATCGGCAGTTTTTCTTACGCCCATAACCTGGTTCGACGAAGCAAAGTTAGAGGCTAAACCTCCTCCTTTTGAGTTTTGCACCAGCACAATTAGTATTAGCAGGATGCAAGTAATGATGATTAAAACTGAGAATAACAGGTACATTGTTAATGATTTTTATGTTTATTTATCGGGTTGATTCTTTAGCCTTTCAATTTGAGCCGCAAAGTAAACTCTTTTTTCTGGATATTTCAAACATAATTTTTCATAAATTGATACTGCTTTTGAATTCTTGCCCTGAGCCATATAGATAAAGGCTAAGGTTTCGCTAACAGCATCCTCCGGTTCCCTGATCGATTCGAGTGAAATATCTTCCTGCTCTTTGGGTTGATCATTGGGAAGATCTTTGGGTACTATTCTGGGATTAGACTCTATGAATGCTTCTATTAAACTATTGGGATCAGGTTCGCTTTTTGGCTCTGGTTGTTTTTTCTCCTTCAACTCCTCTGACTTTTTAATAGGCTTTGAACTTAATGATTCAAGATCTTCATCATCAATGATTTCGTTGGGAATTTCAAGGGTGTACAGCAATGGGTCTAAAAACGGTTCTTCTTTTTCCTTGTCTGTACTCTCAGTATCTCCAAGTTCTAAAAGTCTTTCACCTTCTTGTGCTGATGCACTTGCTGTCTGCTTAAAAGTTGAATCATTATCGGTTGCCATATTTACCTCTTCCTCCTCATCAAGGGTAAATACCATCTCATTTTCAACCTTTTTATCGTCCAACTTTATCGTTTCAGCATCAGTTTTATCCAAAGGATTAAGAGCAAAGAAAAGGGCAATCCGGTTGGGTGCTAAAGCAGAAACCTCCTGCAGTGTTTCGTGAAACTGGTTGGATCCAAGTTTTTTAAGGGCAATAAGTTGAAGTAATCTTGCCGTGAGGAAGAAGGGATACTTCTCTATGGTTTCGTCCAACTGCCTTAGAGCCTCTTCATTGAGGTTGTTGTGGTCTTCAAGGCAACGGTATAAATGCTCCTTATTCATAATTTACCAATTTGCTACTGCATTGTTAAAAATATCTTCCACCAGTTTCGCCACAATTGTTTCCACAAGACCTTGTTCAACCTGATTCAATTGCTGTTGGCTATCGAAATCCTCGAAATGCGAAAAGGTTTTATCAAAATTTTGTGTTGGATCCTTTGAATTTTCAAACTTAACCCTAACGGATATGGTCAGACGGTTTAGTGCTGCAATCTCATTTGCCTGTGGGGCAACTGGTTGAACCTGATAGTTGCGAATTTCACCGGAAAAGGTTAGATCACCAAAGTTGGGAACCACGTTAAGTCGGGTTTGCGAAACAAACTTGTTCTTCAACTCCTCTGTTAGGTAGGTGTTGAGGGTTGGGTTTACCAGAGGAGCCAGATTCTGAAAATGTTCAATGCTTACGGTTTTCACATCGGGCGAAATGGATGCTCCTGTAAAGGAGTAGTTAACAGAACAGGAAGTGAGGTTGATTAGTAAAAAGGTTAATACAATTCTTATATTCACCTTTCTGAAAAAGGCATTGCCTTTAATGGCAAAACGATCAGCTTTAATCCAGATCATATTCCTTAATTTTTCTGTAAAGTGTTCGCTCTGAAATGCCCAGTTCCTGTGCAGCTTGTTTTCTCTTGCCCTTATGCCTTTCAAGAGCCTTTTTAATCATTTCTACTTCCTTGTCCATCAGCGATAGGGATTCCTCCACTATTTCCTCGGTATCCTGAATATGCGGAAGATCGGGTGCAAACGATTTGCTCTCATGAGCAACCTTTGTGGAAGGCTTAATGAATGGTTCCCCTTCGCTATATAGGTTTTGAATGATACCAGCAGTTTCACCATGAAAATCGAATCCTTCATGACCGCTACTAAGCATATCATGCACCAATTTTTTTAAATCGTTCACATCGTTTCGCATGTCAAAAAGGATCTTGTACAAAATTTCCCTTTCGTTGGCAAAGGAAGGATCGCTGTCTTCACCCTTTTTTATTATAGCTGGCAGTTTGGTTGAGTTGTAATCGGGTAAATAACGATGAAGGATTTCAGGTGTGATTAAACGAGTTTCTTCAATTACCGAGATCTGCTCGGTTACATTTTTCAGTTGCCTTATGTTACCCGGCCATTTGTAGTTGATAAGCATTGCCCTTGCGTTATCATCAAGGGAAATGGTTGGCATTCGGTACTTTTCGGCAAAATCTGCAGCAAACTTTCTGAACAGCAGGGGTATGTCTTCGGGTCTTTCCCTCAGTGGAGGGATGTTTATGGGAACAGTATTAAGCCTATAGTAGAGATCCTCGCGAAAACGACCATTCTGAATGGCTTCCAGCAGGTTGATGTTGGTGGCGGCAATTACTCTGACATTGGTTTTCTTAACCTTTGACGATCCAACCCTAAGGAATTCACCTGTTTCTAGTACACGTAAAAGTCTTACCTGAGTGGAGAGGGGGAGTTCTGCCACCTCATCCAAAAAGATGGTTCCACCGTTGGCCACTTCAAAGTATCCCTGCCGACTTTCCATGGCACCGGTAAACGATCCCTTTTCGTGTCCAAATAGCTCCGAATCGATGGTTCCCTCGGGAATGGCTCCGCAGTTAACGGCAATGTAAGTGCCGTGCTTGCGGGCACTATGGAAGTGAATGATTTTTGGGAAAACCTCCTTGCCAGTTCCGCTTTCCCCTGTGATAAGCACCGAAAGATCTGTTGGCGCCACCTGCAAACCGATATCAATAGCCCTGTTAAGCCCCAGAGAATTTCCAATGATCTCGAATCGCTGCTTTATGCGTTGAATATCCATGCTAAAAACCTGTGAAAAGAATACTGACAAAATTACATTATTAACACCATTACGACAAGTAGGAACGAATTTTTTTTTAAGATCTTATAGCGCTAGTCACAAAACTTTGCTTACTGACATTATTTCTTTTTTCTTATTATTAACCGGTTTTGAAATTTTGATTGCTATTTTTGTACTGAACATATTGCACTATTAAATGGAAGTATTAGGTGTTATTCCAGCACGATTTGCTTCAACCCGATTTCCAGGTAAGCCACTTGCTGATATTGCAGGGAAACCTATGATACAGTGGGTTTATCAAAGAGCAGGGATGGTTTTTAAAAACCTTTTTGTTGCCACTGATGATGAAAGAATAGTCAAAGCTGTGCTGAAGTTTGGTGGAAAAGTTTTGATGACTTCCAGCGATCATGCCAGTGGTACCGATCGTTGTGCCGAAGCAATGATGTTGGCCCAACGAGACCTTGGAATTTCATTCGATGTGGTGGTGAATATTCAGGGCGATGAGCCTTTCGTTGAGCCCAATCAGCTTAAATTGATTCTTAAACCATTTAATGACCTAAGCACCCAGATTGCTACCTTGGTAAAGCCTTTTGGCAAAAATGATGATATTTTCAATCCAAATACCCCAAAGGTGGTGGTAGGTTTACAAAAGCAAGCGCTTTACTTTAGCCGTTCTGCCATACCCTATATCAGGGGTGTTGATAAGGATAATTGGATTAATGCTCATCCATTCTTTAAGCATGTTGGATTGTATGCATATCGAAGTCACGTGCTAAGAGAGATTACTAAGTTAGAGCAATCGACATTGGAACTAGCCGAATCGCTAGAGCAGCTTCGCTGGTTGGAGAATGGTTATAATATCCGAGTTGAGATTACTCACCAGGAAACTTTATCCATTGATACCCCCGACGATTTGGAAAGAGCAAATGCAGTGGCAGGGAAATATCTTTAGCAGAAATACTTCAACCCACTATATCCCAAAAACAAAAAGTAAAGAGCTGAGGATTTGAGAAAATGAGCTTGCCTACCATAGGTAGGAAGGTGAGAGAGTGAGAGTGAGAGAGTGAGAGAGTGTGAGAAAATGAGAGAGTGAGAAAAGAGAGCAAAGGGTTCAATCAGTCCCACGAGGTCACGAAGTTTCCATATGAGAACTGTAGACTGAAAACTGTAGACTGAAAACTGTAGACTGAGTCCCGAAGTTTCGGGATGACGACTGTGAACAGTTATTCCCTTATTCTTTTTCCTTCACCAACAGTATATAGGTTGGGAAGTGATCTGAGTACCCACCAAGGTATTGATCACCAGCATGTGTTCGATGCGGATAGCCTTTAAACCTTCCTGAGGATTGCTGTAGGAACTTTTTATTGAACACGTTAGCCCTATAAAAACGGTATGAATTGTAGTCGGTTTCAGTAAGAGGTTTGCTTATAAGGATCTGATCGAAAAGACTCCATGTGTCACGCCAGGCAATAGTTCCAATGCCCTTTTGGTAGAAACTGAAGAACGGATTGTAAAGATCATCCTGCTTCATATTTGAGATTTCTGATACTGATCTGAGGTGATTCGTAACGCTAGTATCATCAGGATTATCGTTAAGGTCGCCCATGAATATAATTTTTGCCTTAGGGTCAACTTGTTGTATCGAATCAATGATGTGCCTCCCCAGGTCGGCAGCGGCAATTCTCAATGGTCGGCTTCGCATTTCCCCGCCACTTCTCGATGGCCAATGGGTTACGATAATATGAATCAATTCACCGTCCAGTTCTCCCGAAACAAGAAGCTGATCGCGGGTAAAGAAATCATCCCGGCCAGGGATGGTTAGCCTGTAACTCTTGCTGTTGGTTACCTTAAAATAACGGGGTTGGTATAACAGTGCCACATCTACACCACGACGATCAGGTCCATCGTAATGGACAACCCTGTAATCTCGTGAAGCGATGGGTTCTCTTTTGGCAAGATCAATTAGAACAGCTTCGTTTTCAATTTCAGAGACGCCAAGCAGTGCGGGCCCATGAGGTGTATGTTCTGTCCCAATTTCTGCAATAGCTTTTGCCATATTATCCAACTTTTCATAATACCTTTTAGCGTTCCACTGTTTTGGCCCCTGAGGAGTATATTCAAAGTCATTAACTCCGGGAGTATCCAGGGTATCAAATAGATTTTCGAGGTTGTAAAATGCTATGCATACTACCTTAAACTCTTTTTTTTCCTGACCCAATGAAGGCAAGAATAGGAGTATAGAAGTAACTAACGCGATTACTCTCAAATGAAAAAATCGTTTAATCATATTTATTCTTTTCAATTATTCCGATAAAAAAAACGCTGCTAATTATTATGAACTCTAAATTGCAATAATGAGGCCATAAAGTTAATTTAAATTTCATTTTTTTAACCTCCTTTTAGCAATATTATCTATTTTTGAAAACTCAAAACAATGACAATTGAACTAAATTAATTATATATGAACCAAAACAAAAAAATCTGCTTAACTGCATTTATATTGCTGGTTTCGACCCTTGGGGTTTTAGGGCAGGTTGATACGATTGCAGTTGCGATTGACGAGGAAATCATTCCGGTAATTACCCTATCTGCTTCAGATTTTGAAAGTGATGATGAGGTATACGACATCTCTGGTTTGCTACAGGGATCCAATGATGTTTTTCTATCAACGGCTGGATATACCTTTGGATCGGCTCGCTTCAGAGTTAGAGGTTACGATTCGGAAAATTCAACGGTATTGATTAATGGCGTTTCTGTTAACGACCCTGAAACGGGAAGGGCATTTTATTCAACTTGGGGAGGCTTAAACGACGCCATGCGTAACACAGTCAATACCATTGGACTAGGAGCATCTGAAAGTGTATTTGGAGCCATTGGCGGTACCAACAACATTATTACCAGGGCATCCCAGTATCGGCCCGATACGAGGATTACATACTCAGCAGCAAATCGCAGCTACAAGCATAGGGTTATGTTTACCCATTCAACCGGTTTGGTTGACGATTCGTGGGCATTAACCATTTCCGGATCAAGACGTTGGGCGCAGGAAGGCTATGTGGAGGGTACTTTTTACGATGCTTATGCGTACTTTATCTCAACGGAGAGAAAGTTCAACAATAAGCATAGCTTCGGTTTTACCGTTTTTGGCTCACCCATGCGTAGCGGTCGATCGGGAATAGCTGTTCAGGAGGCATATGACCTTACAGGAAATCAATACTATAACCCGAATTGGGGTTACCAGAACGGTAAGGTTCGTAACTCTAGGGTTAATAATTACCACAAACCCATGATGCTGCTAACTCACTATGGAGCTTTTGGAAGTACTGAAGTTACAACATCTGTGGTTTACTCGTTTGGCAGGGGAGGAAACACTGCCCTTAACTGGTACGATGCTCCTGATCCAAGACCTGATTACTACCGATACTTACCAAGTTACTGGGAGAACGATGACGAATACTGGTTTCAGTATTACACTGATCAGTGGGTAAACAACGAACAATTTAGACAAATTGATTGGGATCATTTCTACTTTGCCAATGGCAAAAACCTATATTCGCAGAGGGTAGGAGAGGAAACTATTTCAGGAAATCGGTCAAAATATATCGTGGAGGAACGACGAAACGATCATAACCAGTGGATTTTTAATTCAACCGCAAGGCACCAAATTGATGAAAGAATAATACTCACGGGTGGTGTTAACGCTTCACTTTTCAGAGGCTTTCAGTTTAAAGAGATGGTTGACCTGCTTGGGGGCGATTGGTGGGTAGATGTGGATCAGTTTGCTGAACGGGATTTTGGAGACGAGAATTTATATCAGAATGACCTTAAAAATCCAAACCGTCTTATTCTGGTTGGCGATAGATTTGGGTACGATTTTACCGCAAACATAAATCAGTACCAAGGGTTTGCCCAGTCGGAGTTTTCATTTACAAAGATCGATTTTTTTATTGCCACCAGCTTATCGTACACTACCTTCTGGCGTACGGGGCATATGCAGAATGGCCGATTCCCCGAAAACTCCTATGGCGATGGGGAGAAACATAATTTTTTAAACTACGGAGTGAAGGGTGGAGTTACTTACAAGATATCAGGACGTCAGTATGTTGACTTAAATGCGGGTTACCTTACCAGAGCGCCATATTTTCGTAATGCCTACATTTCGTCCCGTGTGCAGGACAATGTTATAGAAGGACTTTCCAGCGATAAGATCATGTCAGGAGATGTAAGCTATATCATTCGTGCTCCCATTTTTAAGTCAAGGCTTACATTTTACTATACCGAATTCCTTGATCAAACCTGGAATCGTAGCTTTTACCACGAGGGTTACCGAACATTTATCAACTATATCATGACTGGGGTTAACACCAGAAATTTGGGGGCAGAATTTGGTGCAGAAGTGAACATTTCACCCGAAATATCAGTTAACGCTGTGGGTGCCTGGGGACATTATACTTATAATTCACGCCCCAATGTTACCATTGCCCGCGATAACGATTCTGAACTTCTTGCCGAGAATAGTACAGTTTACTTCAAAAACTACTTCATTGGAGGTTTCCCTCAGGCTGCTGCTTCCTTTGGATTCCGCTACAATGCCCCTAGTTACTGGTTTATTGGAGCAAATGCTAATTACTATGGTAAAGGTTATATCGATATTAATCCCGACAGGCGTACAGAAAGTGCTGTCGGTAATATGGTTACCTCCGACACCCAATTGCCGATTTTGCTGGATCAGCAGCAACTTAACGATGGTTTTACCATTGATGTATTTGGAGGGAAATCGTGGAGGATTAGGTATAATAATTACATCAGGCTCAATCTTAGCATAAGCAATTTGCTAAACAATAAGGATATAACAGTTATAGCCTTTGAACAGTTACGATATCAATCGAATGATATTGACAGATTTCCACCAAAGTACGCTTACATGTTTGGAACAAACTTTTTCCTTAATCTTAGCTTTAGCTTTTAACCCATTAATGACCCCAAGATATGAATAGCATAAAAAAAATAGTTGGATTGGTTCTTTTGGTTGTTTTCACCACTCCCTTTATGGGTTGTTTTGACGAAGAATTCGATTCACCACCAGTGGCAACACTTAATGAAAATGCAATTTTGACCATTGCAGATCTGCGCACCCTTTACCCACCATCAACTAGCCATATTTTTTCTGGCGATAGCTCTTTCTTTGCTGTAGTTACAATGGACGAAACCTCTGGTAATATTTATAAAAATCTTTATGTTCAGGATTTAACAGGAGGAGTTTTACTTCGCCTAAAGGCAGCCAGCAGACTTCGTCAGGGTGATTCCCTTAGAATTAGCCTCAAAGGAACAACCTTGCAGTATTATGAGAAACTATTGCAGATCGATGGCATCGATGCAACAAAAGATTTATTTATTCAGGCAAGGGGTATCGAGATTGATCCTGTGCTGGTCACAATTCCTGACCTATTATCTTCTGACTTTCCAACCTTGTTGCAATCAAAGTTGATTAAACTGGAAAATGTACAGTTCATCGCTAGCGATACAACCAAAACCTTTGCTGATCCAATTAACCAAATATCCGAAAATAGAACACTTGAAGATGAGAATGGGAATCAGGTGTTAGTCCGAACCAGCGGCTATGCCAATTTTGCTGGAGCAAAAATACCCAATGGCAACGGAGCGATCATTGCCATTGCAAGTCAATTTGGTGATGATCGACAATTAGTTATAAGACGATTAAGCGAAGTGGAACTTGATGGTGAACGATTTTAATTAACGACAAAAGCTTTTAGACATGAATATAAAAACAGGATTAATAGCGGGCATACTAATAACCATTGGATTTGGAGGTTGTATCGATGACCAATTCGACATACCTGAGAGCCCGGAAATTCCCATTGGAACGCCCATAACCATTTTTCAGCTAAAGCAGTTTTGCCCTCCGGGCAATATCCATAAGTTTACCGGCGATACTTCCGTTTTTGCGGTGGTTACCATGGATGATAAATCAGGAAACCTTTATAAGGAAGCGTACATAAAGGATGCAACGGGTGGTGTTGTTGTCAGACTTAAATCACCGGGAGGCTTATATCAGGGCGATTCCATTTACATCAATCTTAAAGGTACCACACTGAAGTACTATCGTAAACTTTTCCAAATCGATTCGGTGGATGTTGATAGAAACATTAAAAAGCTTGCCACCATGAAGGAAACGGTTCCAACAACGGTTACAATACCTGAACTGAATACCTTTAGCTACGAATCGCAGCTGATCAGGTTGGAGAATGTTCAGTTTATTTCAACTGACACCTCAAAAACCTACGCCGATGCCGATAACCTTGAGTACGGTGAACTGACACTGATGGATGATCTTGGCAATGCAGTAATGGTAAGAACCAGTGGTTATGCCAAGTTTGCCCGCGAAAAGGTACCCAATGGGCAGGGTTCAATAATTGCCATTGCAGGTAGATACGACGATCAGGTTCAGCTCATGATTCGCAGAACCGATGAGGTGATGTTCGATAACCCTTGGTGGGACCCCTTTGAAGGGCTTACAAAAATTACCATTGCCCAGCTTAAGCAGAAGTACACCAACGGCTTTTTAACCATAACCGATCCACATTTCATTGAAGCATTTGTTGTGGCAGACGATGAGTCAGGCAACTACTATCGAAACATTGTAATTCAGGACGAGACCACTGGTATCGATCTGAAAATTAACGCATACGATATTTTCGAATTGTTCCCTGTGGGAACCAAACTTAAGGTTAGGGTAAAAGGGTTGATACTTGGTGCCTATGGTGGATTGGTACAGCTTGGTGGCTCAATCTATCAAAGTGGTGGGTACGATCGTTTGGGTGGTATTGAGGAGGGTGCAATTCCCGCTTTCATACAAATAATATCCACAGGGAATGTAGTAGAGCCAACCATTATTAGCCTTTCCAGCATGAGCGACCAAAATCTGGGTAAACTTATACAACTTAATGGAGTTCAGTTTATTGAGGGTGATCTGGGTAAACCTTGGGCTGAGAGTGGAGCTACAACCAATAGAACATTAACTGATTGCAATGGCAATGAGATAACAGTTAGAACAAGTAATTATGCAAGTTTCCGCGGAGAACTACTTCCCGAAGGCAATGGTACGCTGGTAGCTATTCTTAGCAAGTACTTGAGTACCTACCAGCTCTATGTTCGCGATCTAAGCGATGTAGCCCTTGATGGCGAACGCTGTACCCTTACCGAGCCATTCTTCGAGGAGAATTTCAATACCAACCTTGGTGTATTCACTGCTTATAATATAACTGGTGCTCAGGTTTGGCAATGGCAGTCGTACGATGGTGGATGTGCAGTGATGAACGGTTACCCAAATGCCAATCAGGACTGGCTTGTTTCTCCCTTAATCGAAATGGAAGATATGATAAATGTTCAATTGAGCATTAGGGAGGCAATAAACTATTTCACCAGTTACAACGATGTGAAAGTATTAGTCTCTAACAATTTTAATGGAAGTAGCTTGCCAACTGAATCGGGCACTTGGGTCGAATTAACAGGATTCAATCGCCCTCCCGGAAACAACTGGACATTTGTGGATAGCGGCAATATCGATCTATCAGATTTCGATGGGCAAAACATTTACATTGCCTTTCAGTATACCAGTACAAGCAGTGCTGCAGCTGCATGGGAGATAAGCAGGGTAGTTTTAAAGGGAGTTTCCGTTAAGTAAGTTTTGTCACCATAATTAAGGAGTATCGAGAGTGTCTCAAAAGTCAAGAAGGATTAGATTTACTACTCTGTGGAACACTGTGTATTCACTGTGATACACTGTGATACACTGTGGTACAATATATTAAAAATTTCACAGAGGTTCACAGAGTCCTTAACTGAGTTACACAGTGAACTTTTGAGACACCCTCGTTTATTTTGTGCTGCTACCCGAAAAATTAAACTTTTCTAACCTTCCTCGTTTATCAAAGTAAAAGCTGAATTTTCTTTCCCTTTGAGGATGGTTTAATACTACCGAATCTTTTGGGTTGAACTCTAAATCGGTAAAGGCCTTATAGAATTTTTCCCTTTCCATTCCCTTTCGGATGCCATTGATCATTTCAATCTCGGGATTGTTCACAAATCCACCAAGCAAAAACTCCTGATTAAACTGGGTTTTGTAAACCGCAATTTTCGATTTTTTATACTTGAAATTATAAATGGTATCGGGCTTGTGGTGTTTATAACCGCTGCGACGGATCAACTTCTGAACCTTTGTTCCCACAGGAAGAGTATTCTGAAACGATTCTATGCTCTCATCGTGGCCAAAGGGTCTATCTAAAAACTCCGAAACAGGGATGGGTTTAAGATCAACAGCGGTGGGCTTTTGTAAAACAGCACAAGCGGTAAAAACAAGGGCTATGGCAATGGCAGCGACTCTTTTCATGATTCATGAATTTTTTGGTGGTTAAGGCAATATTACAAAAAATATTCCAAGTGTTGAACCAATAAATTCTTGATATTTTTTTGGTTTTAATTTATGAGAGTTACGTAAATATGACAAGATTACTTCTCCCGACACCCGTATCCTGATCCTATAGGGTTTCCTGCGATGATCAAGAAGCATATCACTTGTTATCAGCCCATTATGTCTAAAAAAATTTGGTTGCTTTTATACAATGAAGAATAGATTTTTTCAAATGTTAATTCGCATTGTTAAAAGAAAATCATTTTAGTTCATAAAATGATGTTTGATCAATTATTGCACATAAACCAAATTAGCTATGTTTGCAAAAATATTTTTGAGGGGTGAGCCGCATTTATCTTTTATCTCTGCCATTGGTGTTTTTAAGTGTTTTCCTGAGAATGGGATTCACAGATTCTTCTCCACTTACCGATATCCATGTAGTTAATGAATCTAGGACCATCTCATGGCAGGATATGCTAGTTGATTCCGTTGGGATATCCGCACCAGCCATACGTTTGGCATTTGAGGGCTACCAGATGATGAAGCAGCAAAACCAGCTTAATAACGACTCGCTGATTGCCATTATTGATTTCAGCAAGCCATCGATCGAGAAAAGGTTCTATTTGCTCGATCTTAGGAACCAGAGAGTTGTGAAAAACACCCTGGTTGCCCACGGAAAAAATTCGGGTATGCTGACTGCCGAATCGTTCTCCAATACAATTCACTCCAACCAGAGCAGCCTGGGGCTGTATATCACACAAAACACCTATCAGGGAAAGCATGGCTACTCATTGCGAATACAGGGGATGAGCAAGGGGCTAAACGACAATGCCATGAAAAGGGCAGTGGTTATACATGGTGCAGACTATGTCAGTAAAAGTTTTATTGAGAGAAACGGGCGACTTGGACGTAGTTACGGTTGTCCGGCTTTGCCCATTGATGATACACAGGAAGTAATCGATCTGATAAAGAATGGTGCATGCCTTTTCATTTACCATCCCTCGCTGCTTTCTAAATCTCCAGCTGATTTTGAAAGACTTTAGAAATCTCCTGCCTATCCAAATTGTAAATATCGCTGTAAAACTCCATATCGGAGTTTTCCTTTCCTGAGCAAGTAATGTATTGGATATGAATGCCAACTTTTTGCTGAAGGTTTATTTCCCTGCTCTGCTGGCTCGTGATAATGCTTTTAATGTTCAAGTCGTCTTCAGAGAAGTATTTATCGGTAAGATATTGAGCCAGCTTATCGGGGTTCTCCAATCGTATGCATCCATAAGAGAAAGTGCGGTTAGTTTGATTGAATAATCCTCTTGAAGGTGTATCGTGAATGTATACATTATATTCGTTTGGGAAAATGAATTTTACCAATCCCAAAGCATTGGAAGGGCTGCTCTTTTGGCGAAGGTAATATCTTGTGCCCAGCGGATCGCTGCTGTTCCAGTCTATTGTCGACATGTCGACCATTTGCTCACGACCATTGATTACGTAGTACCCATTCTTTTCGAGGTATGTAGAGTCCTTACGGATCTTATGAAGCATATCGTTTAGGATACTCTTGGGCACTGTCCAGTAGGGGTTTGTAATCACTTTCTCAATATTGCTTGAGAATACCGGAGTAGGGGTTGTTGTTTTTCCAACAATTACATTGAATACCTCCTTTTCCTGCCTCGACTCAACGACGTGTAGCTTGAACTCGGGGATATTCACAAACAGGAAATTCTCATCAGTATTCTGAAGAGCTCTTAGCCTGTTCAGATTTAAGCAGGCCTGATAGTAGCGATACTGGAGCAACGAAACCAAAACCTCATGAGTGGGTCTATTTAAAACCGAATCTAAGGGTAGATTATACTTTTGCTGCATTGCAATGATTGACTTCGCATTGGTTTCGTTTGAGTCGATCTCTGCGGTTTTGGTAATTCCGGCATAGTATAAACCCTTTGCCAGCATTCGATCGTCGATGAATTTTGGGGTTGTAAATTTTATGGATAGATGGAGATCGATGAAATTTGGCAGTGAGTTAACTATTTTGTGAAACTGAACCAAATCGGGCTGAAGAGCCAGAATATCATCCTTTAGATTATTGGTTTGCAGGGCATCGCTTAGCATTTTTGGTAGCGATTCCACAAAATCCAGGTTTGTATAATCTATTTCAGTTTCAATTATACCACGATTGATGAACAGCATCAGCTTAAATGCCGAATAGGTCGCTGCCAGCTCCAGGTCTATTCTGGTTTCCAATGATCTGGTTTCGGTAAATTCACTGCTGAGAGTCTTAACTCTCTTGCTGTCGAAATAGTCGATGGGAAATCCTAAGTACTTTGCGCTATCGAGAAGATCTTTTAAACCCTTGAAATGGGGGTTGGTGTCGTAAATGTTTGTCCATACCGGTTGGAAGTCGCTGTTTTCGAAGAAAACCCTTACCAAATGGTTGAACTTGCTTTCCAGATCGGTTGAGGTTCCAAAAAAGTCGTTATCGTCCATTGAGTAAATGGCACTCTGGAGATCGCATTGAAAATCGATTGGACGGTAGGTTATCTGAAAGCTCACAACATCCTCATCGGGTTTCTGGTAGCTCGAAAAAAGTAATACGAACACAAAAGGGATGATCCGAATAAGGATGGAGCCCCATATCCTTTTTCTGCTTCGTTTCGGGGCGAAATCAAATTCTAGTATGGTACTGTTGGCGATCATCTTTTTTAGCAGTTGGTTTCTTTACTTTCCTATACGTGAAAATCCTGAGAAAGAATTTTTTTTTAGATGAACTGTTACCATTACTTGATGAATGGAATAATGCCATTGCCCAATAGGATCGTTATGCTAACACGCACATTTTCATCACTTAAATAAGATGATCTGGATCATTAAAGCTGTTTGTTTAACGTTGACAGGTAAAAACAGCCAACGGATCATAATTTGATTACGATGCCCCCCTTCGGCTTAGCTTTATCCTCCGAAGGTAGGCTGTGCCAAGGAAAAACCGATGGCGGTTCATCAAAATTCTACGTTCGATATTCGGCATTCGAATGGAATAATGAACCCTGAGTAATGAGGTTTTTGGTTGGGGCGTTGCCCCATACACCACCTACTTTCTTTTGCTACCACCAAAAGAAAAGTAGCAAAGAAAACTCACCGCGGCCAGAGCGTTCCCTTGAACTCTACGGCTGAACGGATTTGGCATGCCTGCCTGCCGGCAAAGGCAGGGTTTTGTCTTGATCTTTTTGCCTACTTTTTGATTGCTAGAAAAACTTTTTTTTAATGGTAAAACATTAAAACCTGAAGTAAATAAACGGCTGTAAATCGGCAGATTTAACCTGGAAGATTACCACCGCAATCGCTATGGCAACAAGAACTTTTACAGCCAATGGGGTTCGGATAAAAGCACCCCGGTAGTACTCCTTCCACTGCACGGGCAAACAGTGCACCACAAAGGCAATGGTCATTAAACTTAAAACAGCAAAGTAATTTTGCAGAACCTGAAAAATCTGCCAACCAAATCGGGAGGTTATTTGCCCCAGCATATCCCATGCCTTGGAAAGGCTGTCGGAACGGAAGAAAATCCACGATAGGCAAACCAGATGGAAGGTAAAGAATGCCTCCAGGAAACGTTTCCATGCCGGGCTTCGACGCTGAGAGGCAGGAAAAATACTTTGCCATACCTTATGCAAAGCCAGCGAAACTCCATGTATAGCTCCCCAAATCACAAAACGAATGTTTGCCCCATGCCACAGACCACCCAGCAGCATGGTTACCAAAAGGTTCATATAGGTTCGCACCAATCCCTTGCGATTTCCTCCTAGGGGAATATACAGGTAATCGCGCAACCACGACGATAGAGAGATATGCCACCGATGCCAGAAATCGGTTATATTGAGCGCCTTGTAGGGTGAGTTGAAATTCAGGGGTAAGCGGAAACCTAACAGCAGGGCAAGCCCTGTTGCCATATCGGTATATCCCGAGAAATCGCAGTAGATTTGGACAGAGTAGCCATAGGTTGCCAGCAGGTTCTCAAATCCTGAAAAGCTGAGGGGGTTTTGAAAAACCCTGTCAACAAAGTTTAAGGAGATGTAATCGGATATGATCACCTTTTTGATCATCCCGTTTAAGATAAGGAACAGGGCGTGGCCAAACTCCCTTTGCGAAAGGGAAAACTTACGGTATAGCTGCGGTATAAACTCAGCGGCACGCACAATGGGACCAGCAACCAGTTGGGGAAAGAACGATACGTAAAAGCCAAAATCGACAATGTTGGTAACGGGTGCCACCTTACGGCGGTAAACATCCACAGTGTAGCTTATGGTTTGGAAGGTGAAGAATGAAATCCCCACAGGAAGAATTATCTCGGTAACATTAAAGGCTGAACCGGTGAGCAAATTTGACCAATGAGCCAAAAAATTAAAAGCCTGATAGCTAGTTCCCAAAAGATGGTTCAAGCTATCAGCAAAAAAATAGCTGTACTTGAAGAATGAAAGCACTGAGAGGTTTATGAAAACGCTGATGGTAACATAAATCTTTCGCTTCCAGTGAATTTCCGATTTGCTGATGAGTAAACCCAATATGTAGTCGCAGATAGTAGAGAAGATCAGGAGGAAAAAGAAGAAACCGCTGGACTTAAAGTAGAAGAAGAAGCTGAATATCAACAGGTAAAAACTCCGCATAAAACGGGTTCGGTAAACCAGTGAATAACCCAGCAGCAGAATGGCAAAGAACAACCAGAACGACCCCTCGGTGAAGATCAGAGGGCGATTCTCGTTGTAGAAGAAAAACAACTTAACGTGCTGCATGAAATCACTCATAGGTCAGCGATTTAAGCATATCCTGAGGCTCCTGCCCCGAAAGGTTTACCAACGCAGCGAATAGCAAAGCGCCTTGCAATCGGTAACCCTTGCGATTAAGATGAATCATATCGTTGGCACACAAACCCATCTCGGCCCACTTATGGATACTTCCATATCCACCCATTACCTGGTAAAAATCCCAAACACCACAGTTCAAATCGCCTGCAATGCGATATATCTCAGTCTGCACATGCTCCAGGGCCTCGTTGCTTCTCTCTCGGTTTACCAGATGATCGCCCGGTGTGGTAAGAATTATCAACGATTGGGGCAAAACCTGCTGAATTTGAGAAACCAGCAGTTCAAGGTTGGAAGCGAAAGTTTGCAGATTGAACGCATTGGAAAAGGCATCGTTGGTTCCAAGAGAAATAATTACAACCTGTGGGTTTATTCGTAAAAGGCTATGTGTAAAGTTTTGCGAACGTAGGTGAGTGCGAGAATCAGCGCCATTTACCCCAGCAGCATGGTAAACCAATTTCGATCGGGAATTCTGCAAATCGAACCCAAAGAGTGAGAATTGGTCGCTGCCATTGAAATCACCAACCATCTCAACGGTTACAGAATCCATGGGTTGGTTTAGCAGGTATGCAACAAATCCATCGCCTTTTTCGATTAGCTGCGACTCAACTGTTGGTGCCGGAACAACGGGCATTCCATTGCTACTGTAGAAAATGCCAAGGATATTGAAGCGCTGAAAGCGCTGATCCTTTGGATTAAGCTTAACCGTAAGTTTGACCGATGGGTCGAAGGTTGTAAGGGCAATACACGTCACACCCAGGTTCATTTTTTCGGTGGTATCGCTAAACTTATTCACCCTCCACTCGCCGAAAGAAGTAAAGTTGTAGTCATCGGGATTGTTTGACCCTGCAACCTGAAATGGAAAGGTAAAGCCTCGGCTGGTATGCTCGTCCGATAACCATGCAGAGAGCAATCTACGGGTTTCACCCGTAAAGAAATCGGCTTGAATATGCGAATCGCCAATATGAAGTATCCTTAGCTGATCCTTCCCTGTTGATGCCTGCTCAACCAGTACGGAAAACCGTTCCGATAAACGGGCAACAGGTTTGTATACAATTATATTGTTTTCGTAATTAAGAACTTCAGCTGGCAAATCAACAGTAGTTGTTGATTCAGTCTTTTTTGACCTGCGGGGCAATGCAAAGAGAACCAGGTAAAGGGCAATCAGCAGAATTCCGCCTATTCGCATTAATGCACTGCCATATGGAAAATTCTTTTTCAACATGCACTCAAAAGTAAAAAAAGTTTGGAAAGAAACAAGGAATGATATATTCAGTCATCATTCCGAAACTTCGGAACTCAGGCTACAGTCTGTAGTTCTCAAGGGAACCGTTATCGCGAGTGTTCTTTACGAACTTAGCGAAGCGGTTTCATGAGCGAAGCGATCTATTCAACGTTTACCATTCATAAGATTGCTTCGTTACGCTTCGCTGCTCTCGCCTGTCTGCTCTACCTGTCGGTAGACAGGCGTAGACAGGCGTAGGCAGGCAATGACGCAGGGTTTTTGATGATTGGGTGATTGCCCCGAGATCCCGACGCTTCGGGACGGGGGATTGAAGTTTGTTCTCATTTCAGCCACTGAACATTAAATGTAAATCTTTAAACCAATGGATTATTAAGTTCGTCAAAAAGAAACAGAAAGTAGCTATAATCACCATTCCCCGATGATAAATTGCCTTAAGATACCTTATCTTTGGTGTAAAATTTGAGTATTCTGAATCTGATTATTTTATACTATCAGCCATGTTAAAAATCATTAGATTATTTATTTTAGCCATATCCATTTCTGTTGCCATTCCTTTGAAGGCACAATTTGTGAAGAAAGCCCAATGGGATTTCACATGGGGAGGACTATCCTCGTCGAGCAAGGTTATAGATACACCAGCAGGAGGAACCATTGATATTGGCAGTATTCCTTTGGGTTGTACATCATCTACTTTTTGGTACAATATCACCAGAAATATTTCAGCAGGTTTACAGTCTGGTGCCATGACAAATGCAATTTTCCTGTCAACAGAGTTGAACCAGGATGGAGTGCCCAAAGGCATTCGTTACGATGGTTTCCATTTTGGTGCCTTTGGAAAGTACCATTTTTTCGAAAGGAAGGGTTTTAAAGCTTTTACATCGGCTGGGCTTACCCATACTTTCCATATTTCTTGGGTTCCTACTTACTATCAACTTTACAACCCACCAACCTTTACATCATCTACCTATAAGTTTAAGGGAACCAAGAAACAAACATCAACTTCGTTGGGAGGCGACTTTAGGCTGGGAATAACAACACACTTCTCCAGAGGATTTGGAATGACTTTTCAGGGTGGGTATTTAAACAATTCTTACTACAAGGGTCCGCATGCAAGCATAGGATTCTTCTTCGCATTCATCAACAGGTAAAAAAGCAGATTATGAAAAAGATTTATATTGTACTGGCTGTGGTTTCAATGGGATTAATGAGCTGCACCGAAATTATTCCGGAATTTTTACCATTCTTTGAAGATAAACAGATTGAAGAGCAGATAACTCTAAAGTCAAATTTTGTACTAAAGGCATCGGCTAATGGAACACTTTGGTGCACTTCCCCTGCCAGTAAAAAGATTTACTGGCTTAAAGATGGCGTTATCAATTCTATCCCAATGTATAAACATTATCCTTACGATGATTACGGCGATATTCTTGGGAATGATTTCTTTATATTAACCAGCAAGGAACTTTTCCGAGTAAATGCCAATTCAGTTAAAACATACCCTGTACCAAACACAGAATTTGATAATGCATACTATATCAAAGCAACCTCAAGCAATCTGATCCTGTTCCCAAACACGGGCGAACTGGGAAATAGATACTGGTTATTTTCCGACTATGGCTGGACTGAATGTAACTACCCCGCTTCGATGCCAGAAGAATTAAGCTACAACTTAAGACTACAAGGACAATTTAACAATAAATACATTCTTTACAGAAACTTCTCGGCTGGTCCTACTTATATTTACAATTTTGAGAGCAAGCAACTGGTTTCCTTTGAGTATGTTGCACAGGATCAGTATGGCAGTACTGTTAACTACAGCTTTGGTAATCAGTCCCTCGATGAAAACGGAAACGGGTACACCATAGCTGGAAACAAGATAGCTAAATTCAATTTCTCAACCCAGCAGGTTGAAGAGCTTATTGTAAGCATTCCTGGGGTAGCTAACCCAACTCTTGATAAATTAAGTGTGAGCGCTAAGGGTGATATTTGGATGATATTCCACAACGAAGAGCAATCCTACTTTCTCTACAAGTACGGAGCAAACTCCTACACATCCTTTCAAAGCCCATACACTTCTTTAAATAATTATTACAATAACGATATAATTAATATGTATGCTGATAAAAGTGGGAAGGTTTGGATATATCCGGTTCACTCCGATATGTTTGAGACACGTAGCGTTCATTGTTACGGAACCACTGGTCTTTTTGCAGAGCAATCTCTTGATAATTCTTGGCATTGGGGCAGTATCTTCATCCAGGAAGATGGAGTGGGAAATTTTTGGGTGTATGCTCTTAATAGTTGGGATTTTAGGATGTACAGGTTCAATGGAAGCGTTTGGTCCGATTACTCCAGGTACTTTTATATTCATCATTATATTGATTTATACTAATAAAGACAAAACAACAGGATATTTAATCTCTCAAAAAAATGCAAAAGGCAATCATTCTATCGGTACTCCTGTTTATGGTGGGTACTGCTACCCGGGCACAGGTAACCCTGCTCAACGAGTATAAGGCAAGCAATCATAATATTACTGCCGTTGCCTACGGAAAGCAGGCAAATATAATGGCATCTGCGGGTTACGATGAATCCGTGGTGATCAGAAATTCGCAGGGCGAAATCATCAAGCGGATAAAGGGGCATAAGGATCTAATCGCCTCGCTTAGCTTTAGCTACGATGATAAGTACCTTGTGGGTGGTGGTTACAAGGGCGATGTTTTAGTTTGGAACGTTGAAACGGGAACGCTAAGCCACAGGCTTAAAGGGCACAAGAAAAAAATCACCACGGTAGATGTTAGCCCCGAGGGAATTATTGCTACCGGATCGGAGGATAAGAAGGTTTTCCTATGGGATATAACAAAGGGATCAATTATAAAGTCCCTTGATGCACATGGCAGCGATGTTACTAAGGTTAGCTTTTCGGCCAGTGGCGATAAGCTGGCTTCGGGAGGAAAGGATGGAAAGGTAAACCTGTGGGATGGCAAAACCGGTGCCCTGATTAAGCCTATGGTGGATACAGATACCAGAGCGGGAGCCATTCAGAACCTATCCATTTCGCCCGATGGACGATATGTGCTGGCTGCCAACACCAACGGTAAGATTGCTGTTTGGAATACAGTAACAGGATTAAAGGTGAATGAGCTGCCCATTCGCAGAGAAGTTGTGCTCGATATGAAGCACAGCCCCGATGGGCGTTACATAGGAATAGGCATTGGAACTTCTGGTTTTCAGGTGCTCAATGCCGAAACGGGTGCCGTTGTGTACCAAAGCAGCAAACTCAACGACAAGGTTTACTCCCTTGCCTTTAGCCCCGATGGACGCTACATGATCAACTGCGATTTCAGCGATAAACTCTACCAATGGGACATTTCACCCCTTGGCATCCCAGGAATGCTGGCACTGATGGTGCAGGAGAAGATGGAGAAGGAGAAAAAAACTACTCCGGGTCAGGTTTCCGTTCAGGAGCCCACTAAACCCAAATCGGATGTGGATGTGGATATACCACAGGTTTGCAAAGTGGCAAATCGGAACAGGTACGCATTGATAATCGGTAACGAGGACTACAAATCGCACCAAATGGGGCTTAGCAGCGAGTCGAATGTGGACTTTGCCATAAACGATGCCACCAGCTTTAGAAATTATGCCCGTAACATTTTCTGTGTTCCTGACGAGAACATAATCTTTCTCACCGATGCGAGGGCAGTTGAAATGCACAGGGCCATTGAAAAGATCAGCTTGCTGGTTGAGCTCTCCGGTGGCAATGCCGAGGTAATCTTCTACTTTGCAGGGCATGGATTCCCCGACGAGGTGACCAAAGAACCCTACATTATGCCTGTGGATGTGAGTGGCAACGATCTTCGCTTTGCCATAAAGGTAAAGGACGTTTACGAAAAATTTACCCAGTATCCACACAAGCGTATCTCCGTATTCCTCGATGCTTGCTTTACCGGGGGTGCCCGCAACCAGGGTTTGCTAGCTGCACGTGCAGTTAGGGTTAAGCCCAAGGAAGAGGTATTGGGCGGCAACCTTGTGGTTTTCAATGCAAGCAGCGAACAGGAATCGTCGTTGCCCTTCAAGGATCAGGAGCATGGCATGTTTACCTACCATCTGCTTAAGAAACTTAAGGAAAGCAACGGAAAGGTCACCTACGGTGAACTGTCGGACTACATCACAACCGAAGTTGCCCGACGCTCCATTCTTATCAACAATAAACCCCAGAACCCGCAGGTTAATATAAGCCTTCAGGTTGAAGAGGATTGGAGAGGTTGGGGGTTATAAGACGTTGATTGACTGATTGAGTGCTCTGCACTTTGCCCTCATCTTCTCAGTGCTCAGTTTACAAGGGAGTCCGTCATCGCGAGTGTTCTCTGCGAAGCGATCTGTTCAACGTTTACCATTCATAAGATTGCTTCGTTCCGCTTCGCTGCTCTCGCAATGACGCAGGGGTGCTGAGGATTGCCCTTCGAACCTTTGGCAGGCTCAGGGCATCGCAGCTCAGGGTGACAATTGATTGGTTGATTGGTTGATATTAATGTAGCGGTTCAACCGGTTGCTGTGTTTCGCTTTGGGTGACTTTCAAATACCTTTCGTACTCATTCATAAGGGAAGTATAGAGCATTTCGGCAACGAGGTTTGAGCCACGCAGCGAGAAATGCACAAAATCCTTCGATGCCAGGGGTGGATTGGCATAAACCCATGCAGGCATTGAGTTTTGTCCTCCCATTGCATTGTAACAATCCCAAAAAGCAGCACCTGCCCTAAGGGCAGCACTTCGCTGAGCATCCCTTATCTTTTCGATGTTGGGATACGAAACAAATCGCCCACCCTCCTTACGCGACATGTCCGAGACCCCAACAACAAGCACCGCCACATTGGGTTTTGCCTTTTTCAGCGCAACGATCTGGTTGTAAAACTGCCTCTCGTAGTAATCGTAGCTGGGAACAATATGTGGTACCAGGTTCACCCCAAATTGTAAGATGATCAAGCTGGGATTAACCAGCTGTACAAATCGCCTGAGCGATGCCTCATCGGAGCGCGTAAAATCGGTACCCGAACTTCCCCTAATTGCTATGTTGTCGACAACAACTCCCGTGGGCGATTCCAGCGAGATACCATAAACCAAAGGACTCTCATCGCCCTTAAAGTCAATCCGAAAGGAGTTAATAGCCAATGGAGCATTCCATTTAATCTGATCAATGCCATTGGCAGGGGCAATCATTTCAGCATCCTTTGTTTCGTTGCCATAGGCAAGAGAAATTAAAAAGGGTTCTGTGGCATAGCCATAGAACACCCTAAAGGTTGTAAAATTTCGAGCAGCCGATTGACTTGAGCCAATTCGCTGGAAGTTGACCCACGCCTCGTTGAATCCTCCCCTTGACGAAGTCCTTTTGGAAGTGGTGAATACCGAGTAGCCCCCAAGTATGCCAAATCGATGGGCAAGAGCCCCTTTGCCCATATCGGGCAGCAGAACCTTTTGCCAGTTCGATGAAACCGTTTGCTTCACCGAGCCGGGTTGATAGCTGTGGGGAACGGCATGGAGTAACCCTACCCCCCGCCCACCAAAACGAGTCTGAAGCCTTGAACGTAAAAACGAAGTAATCCTGTCGCCCTCAATCTGCGAGTCGCCGTAGTGCAGAACCCGCACCTGCCTGCGCGATGGATTCCCATTGGAAAGCGCTTCGAAGAAGGGTTTAAGCGCCAGAAAAAGGGTGTCGGACGATTCGATGGGAACCTTTCGGTTCTTCAGTATTTCGCGGGTAAGGATTTGCTGGGTATCAACCCTTGCATTTTCTACTGTTAGGGTATCAACCGTTTCAACCAGTGTGCTATCTTCATCAAACGTTAAGGTATCCATATTGAAATGCAGAAATATGCTGTCGAGCAATTGATCGAGGCGCACCAGCTCTGGTGCCAGCTCCAATTCCTGAGGCTGTGGGAGCGGATCCAAATCGAAAAGTTGAGCAATTGAAGGATACTTTAGGGTGAACGAACCCATGCGAATCCCATCGCGAGGCATAAAAAGCGCGGGCAATGCCAGCAGAACCAGCAGCAAGAGGATAATCAGAAATAGCTTGTACGGCTTAACCATGGTTACGGTAAAAGAGCGATGCTAAAGTAAGGTATTTTTTAAAAAAAGCCATAACTTGCTAGTGCTTGCGTATTGCACTATTCATGTACTCAAGGGCAATAAATCCAAAATAAAAGGAGCTATAACAATAAAAAAACTTAAATTTGTTAAACAACAATAAAAGTTGCTTCTAACAGCCCTTTTTAGATGCTAGAGTATGGTTTTTCTTTATCTACAAACAAGTTATGGCCAATTTTGGAAATGAATGGAAAAGTTATTAATTAACGTGAGTTCGATGTAAGAAAAGTTTGATTTTTCTTTGAAAGCATAGGGA
>CAZDXY010000052.1:5592-24471 GCA_964509385.1 uncultured Rikenellaceae bacterium | reverse complement strand
TAGCAATGATCTTTCCGACTATATCCAATCAATATCATCGGAAATATACGATAGACTAAAATGCAGAGGCATAGTTCGTATTGACTATATCTTCAGCAAAGAAAAACTTTACTTCCTGGAAGTTAACACAGTGCCCGGTATGAGCGAAGCCAGCATTGTACCTCAGCAGGTTGCTGCTATGGGACTAACCATGAATGATATTTTTAGCATGGTTATAGAGGATGCCATGACACGAAAATAAACTCTCAAGCAATTGTTTGCAATTCTAACCTGCTTAATTCATAAACTTTGTGTTTTCTTTGTGACTTAGTGACTTAGTGGCAAATCTTTTTCCGCCACAAAGACACCAAGACACTAATTTTCACTAAGATGTATTAATTTATGAATTAATCAGGCTAATAATTCCATCCTATCAGATTCCAGAAATACAGCTGCCAAAGGGCTGCAATATGGGCAAAGCAAACTAGCGTGTAAAAAATCTTACTCCTTATACGAGTAGATATAAGTGGCCATACCATAACCATTTTAAAAATCATGAAAAGGTTCATTGGTATAAGTATAATTGGAATGACCAGTAGATTTTTGACTCCTGTTGGTACAGAGTAAACCACAGCTTCAGGACCACCACTTGTGGACAATGATATGCCCAGGTAAAAGAATAATAGCATAAACGATGTTACCCATGCAACCAGTTTTGTACTAAAAGGCAAAGGTTTTGGCGCACTTCCAAGAGATTGATACTTTCTTCGAATAAAAAATACCATAGGCCAATAAAATAGCACAACTATTGAGAGGATGAATACAATTAAGAAAATGGATAGTTGTAGCACTTGACCTTCGCATAACCTAACCCTTTCAAATGCAAATATTGATAAGGTACTAATAAAAGTATACTCCGCCAAACCTTTTTCGTTGAGTTGGAATACCATTGCTTCAGAGTCAAACTCCTTCCTGAACGTAAGGCTATCAATGGGAAGATAAAAATTCACCGTATTACCCTCACTGATTTTTAACCTTCCATTCTCAGGTATAACCTTAATCCGACTAAATAGTGACATGATTTTAAGGTAATCGCTATGTGGGTATCGGTTTATCTTATACTCACCGGCAAATTTTTCCAAGTAATCATCGCTAAGCTTAATGGGTGGTAATAAAGTATCCTTATCGGACATAAACTTATCGAGGAAAATATTCATTACATCGGCGTAGGCACTAGCACCTTTATCACTGTTGAAAGAAAGAAAAATGCCCATGTTGTAGTCTGGCAGAATGGCTAACAGGGTGTGAAACCAAAACGTATCGCCACCATGTCCAAAAAATCTTACTCCCTTCCTGCTCATATCCATAAAACCATGAAGACAAGGATTAACACCCTGAGCGTGAACAATTACCGGCTCCAACATCTTGTTGAATGTGGAATCTGCAATAATCTTTGCATCATTCAATGAACCCTTATTAAGCAACATTTTCATGAATAAAGCCATATCAGCAGCAGTGGTGCTAACTGAACCTGCAGGAGCAAGGGGTATGTACTCGAAGGGTTTTTCGACCAATATTCCTTTGGAAAATAAATAACCCTTGGCCATATTCTCTTTTAAGTAGTCAGGTAAAGGTTGCCTAAAAGTTGTGGAATGCATTTTAAGGGGATCAAGGATATTTTGCTCCACATACTCATTCCACTCCATTCCCGAAACAATTTCCACAATATGTGCAGCAATGGCAGTACCATGATTCGAGTACGAAGCTTGCACTCCTGCAGGACGAATGCGCTTTGGAATATCGTTGGGTAAAATCTTTGCCAAAGGGATAATGGAAAGCGAATCGGCCGAAAAAAGTTTTATTAGCCTATCTTCAAACCCGGGAGTATGACTCATGATATGCCTTAGGGTAATGGGATCCTCAAATGTGTTTGGAATTTTAAAATCAGGAAGATAATCGTTAATATCCCTATCTAATTCAAGTTTTCCTTGCTCAACCATTTGCATCACCGAAAGCCAAACAAATAACTTCGAAACAGAGCCAATGCGAAAAAGAGTCTGATCGGGGTCGACCGGCACCCGATTATAAAAATCAGAATAGCCATAACCCTTATGAACTAGTTGCTTGCCATCCAAAATAATTGACAGAGTCGCTCCAGATATATTTTTTTCTCGAAGTTGTGTCTCAATAACCCCATCCATAAAAGGTTCGATTTGTTCAAATTCTAAAACTTGAGATATTGAAGAAAACGAGAGCAAAAAAGAAAATAGAAATAGTTTTAAGATTTTCATAACAGGTTGTTTTTAGTGGTAAATGAGATATAAAGATTAAACAAAAAAATTACAACTATACCTTTACAAAACAATCAAATAAATAATTAACTCCAAAATATATTGTCATATAATTAGCATCTTACTCTACAAAAGACGAAAAATAACATTGTTTTGGGGTTAAACCAAAAAATAAAAGATGATAAAAACCACCAAAAACATGTAAATAAAAATGGTTACATTTGCAATTTATTTGACATTTGGGAAAAGAAACCACTATTGCTTATGGCTGATATAGAAAAACTTAAGAACATTGCTGCACAAATTCGTCGCGATATTGTAAGGATGGTATACACCCCATCAAGTGGGCATCCTGGAGGTGCTTTGGGATGTGCCGATTTTTTAACAACTCTTTACTTTGAAATCCTTCGAATAGATACTAAAAATTTTTCCATGCACGGAAAGGGGGAGGATATTTTTTTCCTTTCCAACGGACATCTTTCGGCTGTATGGTATAGCGTTTTGGCTCGCAGGGGTTTTTTCCCTGTCAAAGAACTTTCAACTTTTCGCTTAATTGATTCCCGCTTGCAAGGGCATCCTGCAACTGCTGAGCAACTTCCTGGTGTTCGGTTTGCATCCGGTTCACTGGGTCAGGGGCTTTCTGTTGCCTGCGGAGCAGCATTGGCAAAGAAACTCAATGGAGACAACCATTTGATTTACTCTCTCCATGGTGATGGAGAATTGCAGGAGGGACAGATTTGGGAAGCAGCTTTGTTTGCCGCTGCCCGAAAGATCGACAATCTAATAGCGACCGTTGATTACAATGGGCAGCAAATAGACGGCCCTGTTGACGAGATTATTTCGCTAGGCGATTTACACGCCAAATGGCAATCGTTTGGATGGCATGTAATGGATATGGATGGTAATAACATTGACGATATCCTTCAGGTTATGCATCAAGCTAAATTAGAAACTGGAAAGGGAAAGCCAATTGTTATACTTATGCGTACCGAGATGGGTATGGGTGTTGATTTTATGATGGGAACACATAAATGGCATGGTAAAGCTCCTAACAAGGAAGAGTTTGAAAGAGCAATGGCCCAACTTCCCGAAACTATTGGTGATTTTTAGTTCAACTGTTAAAAAAAATTGAAATGACAAACATTGTGGTTATTGCACACGATGCAAAGAAACCAGAACTCGTAAAGTTTCTGGGCGAAAGGCTTGAATGGCTTAGAGGTGTTAACCTCATTGCTACAGGGAGAACCGCAGAATTCATTGAATCGCAGGGTTTAGTATGTAAGCACATGAGCCCTGGTCAATCTGGTGGATATATCCAAATTACTGAAATGATCGAAAAGGGCGAGGTGGATATAGTTATTTTTCTTCGAGACCATAAGCTGGTGCAACAGCACCATGAAGATATCCGAAAATTGCTAGAGACTTGTAATGTGAACAACATTCCCCTGGCAACAAACTACGCATCAGCGGAGTTAATAATCCTTGGACTCATTAAAAAGGAGGCCATTGAACGTCAACAACGCAAATAGACATATTAACTTAATGCTTTTAGATGAAAAAATTCATAAATACTGGTAGCAAGGATACCCGCTCAGGTTTTGGCGAAGGGCTTTACGAACTTGGAAAAACCAACCCAAAGGTTGTTGCCCTGTGTGCCGATCTTATCGGTTCGCTCAAAATGGAAAAGTTCATTAAGGAATATCCCGAAAGGTTCTTCCAAACCGGAATAGCCGAGGCAAATATGATGGGCGTTTCAGCGGGATTAGCTTCGGGGGGTATGATCCCTTTTGCTGGCACTTTTGCTGCTTTTGCTACAGGTAGGGTTTACGACCAGATCCGTCAGAGCATTGCTTATTCCAATAAGAACGTCAAGATTGCAGCATCGCATGCCGGGCTTACATTGGGCGAAGATGGTGCTACGCACCAGATGCTCGAAGATATTGGATTGATGAAGATGTTGCCCAATATGACAGTGATCAATCCTTGCGATTTTAACCAGACTAAAGCAGCCACACTAGCCTCAGCCAAATGGGAAGGTCCCGTTTACCTGCGATTTGGACGTCCATCAGTTCCAAACTTCACACCTGAAGATCAAAATTTTGAGATTGGTAAAGCCATTACCCTGAATGAAGGATCGGATGTAACAATTTTTGCAACAGGTCACCTGGTATGGAAAGCTCTCGAGTCCATAGAAAAATTGGCAGAGGAAAACATAAAAGCAGAAGTAATCGACATCCATACAATTAAACCACTTGATGCTGAAGCTATTCTAAAATCGGCAGCTAAAACAAGAGCCGTTGTTACAGCCGAAGAGCATATGATGAATGGAGGATTGGGTGATAGCATTGCCCAACTTCTCAGCCGCTTTAATCCAACTCCCATTGAAATGGTTGCTGTTAATGACACTTTCGGCGAAAGTGGTAAACCTGAAGAGCTGCTGGTGAAGTATGGATTGGATACCCCAAACATTATTGAAGCTGTAAAAAAAGTTCTAGCTCGAAAAAATTAGTAATATTGTTATAATGGGGCATATGAGCGATAAGGAATTGCTTGAAATGTTTCGAAACCACGAAACTCAGAGTTATGCTTTTAACCTTATCGTTCGCAAGTATCAGGAACGCCTTTACTGGCATATCCGTAAAATAATTATTTGCCACGACGATTCCGATGATGTGATTCAAAACACCTTTTTGAAAGTATGGACTGGGCTTGAGAATTTTAGGGAAGATTCGCAGCTCTTTACCTGGTTATACCGAATTGCTACAAACGAAGCGCTTACATTCCTTAAGAAAAAGAGAAATAAATTTTTTCTTCCTCTCATGGATGTGGAACAGCAGCTAATGCAAACCCTTGAAACTAGTCCACATATCGATGGAAATGAAATACAGGTTAAACTACAAAAGGCTATACTAACACTGCCCGAAAAACAAAGAGTGGTATTCAACATGAAGTATTTTGAAGAGCTTAAATATGAGGATATCTCGGAAATACTGGGAACATCTGTTGGTGCACTAAAGGCATCATTTCACCATGCTGTTAAGAAAATTGAAAAATACATGGAAACAGATTAAACCCTAAAACAAACATTGCATCAAAATGTAAAAGGTTTTTTATTTACTATTTAAAATGAAGGAATTAGAAAAAAACAAGGAAGTAATTGGACGCTTTGGGAGAGAATTACCTTTCAAAGTACCATCGGAGTATTTTGAGGAACTTCCCATGAAAATTCAGAGCATCTGTTTGAGCAAAGAAAAAGAAAAAGTACATATTCCATTTTTACAGCTTATAAAGTCACAGTTAGCACTAGCAATGGGTTTTATTATACTTGCTGCCCTTGCATTTGCTGGTTATTATTACATAAAGCCCCCCTCTCAAAACAGCGTTTTAACCAACGATGATTATATTGAAATTGTAGAAAAGCATATTTCAGATTTTGATGAGGGTCACTTGTTGAATGCTGTGAAAGATTCAAAGGATACTCATTCGCCAAGCAACGATTTAACCGATGAGATGATTCGTTATCTTCTCAAAGAGAATGTCGATTACGTAACCTTGATGGAACAATACTAGTGAAATGAAACAATTATTCATTTTTTATCTAACCCCAATAGCCTTTTTTATACTTTTTAGCTTGTCACTTTTTGGACAAACCAAAGATGTACAAAAGGAGGAGATGGTCAAGGCTCAGAAAATTGCTTTCTTCACTGAGAAATTAAATCTTACAACGGAGGAAGCGCAACTATTTTGGCCTGTTTACAATGAATATTGGCAAAAAAAGAATAAGATTATCGATGATCGAAGAAATGCCATGAAATTTTGTTCTGAAAACCTCGAAAAACTTTCAGATAAAGAGATTGAGAGGTACGGCGATTTATATATTAACTTTCATAAACAAGAATCTGACCTTCTGATTGAATTCAATGAGAAGTTTAAGAAGGTGTTAACCCCTGAAAAGGTTATAAAACTCTATTTTGCCGATTACGAATTCAAGACCTATCTCCTTCAGCAAATACGTAATGCCCCAAAAAAGGAGTAAAACTATACGACGAAATTAGTACAAGAAAAGGCAACCTTTTTTGGTCGCCTTTTCTTATTTGCCATCTATAAATTTTGCTATCTGATTCATTTAAAAGTCCCGTTCCTAATAAACTCAAGCGTTTTTTCCATTTCACCGTACATCACCACATCTTCCTTAATAAATGGTACAACACATCGATACTGCGCAAGAAATTCCTCAAGGTAAGGTGATGTTTTGGCTGGACGTCGAAAATCGAGAGCTTGAGCTGCATTGAGTAGCTCAATGGCTAGAATACGCTCCACATTTTCTACAACTTTAACGAGCTTAGTGGCAGCATTAGCTCCCATGCTTACATGATCTTCCTGACCATTGGATGATACGATACTATCCACCGATGAGGGTGTACAGAGCTGCTTATTCTGGCTAACCATGGCTGCTGCAGCATACTGGGGAATCATCAGACCAGAATTAAGCCCTGGGTTTGCCACCAAGAATTCAGGTAAACCTCTTAAGCCATAGATCAGCTGCGAAACCCTACGCTCTGAAATATTTCCCAATTCAGCAAGTGCAATGGCCAAAAAATCAAAGGTTAGGGCAAGTGGCTGTCCATGAAAGTTTCCCCCCGACAGTATTGTATCCTCATCAGCCCATATGGTTGGATTGTCGGTAACCGAGTTGATCTCCGTTAAAAGAACGTGTGCCGCATAGTTTATGGCATCCTTTGATGCACCATGAACCTGAGGAATACACCTGAATGAGTATGGATCCTGTACGTGCTTTTTGGATCGGGAAATCAGCTCACTTCCCTCCAGAATCTTCCTGATATTTCGTGCTGTTTCAATTTGACCCATATGAGGCCTTACCTCATGTAAGTTTTTGTGGAATGGTTCAATCCTGCCATCGAAAGCATCAAGCGAGAGAGCCCCTATTATATCAGAAAGTTTTACTATTCTAAATGCTTTGAGCATGGCAAAAACCCCATGAGCACTCATAAATTGAGTGCCATTGAGTAGTGCAAGCCCTTCCTTCGATTTAAGGTCGATTGGCTTCCATCCAAACTTTTTAAGCACATCTTCAGCCAGCTGTTTTTTACCCTTCCACCTAACCTCCCCCATGCCTATTAGGGGCAAAAAGAGATTGGCCAAGGGTGCCAAATCGCCAGATGCACCAAGAGAACCCTGCTCGTAAACAATTGGGAGTATGTCGTTATTGTAAAAATCGATAATACGCTGAACGGTTTCCAGCTGCACACCTGAATGTCCCAATGACAAAGCATGTGCTTTTAGCAAAAGCATTAACTTTATTATCTCAGGAGAAACCTCCATACCCATGCTGCAAGCATGGGACATAACTAAATTTTTTTGCAGCTGCGAAAGTTCATTCTTCGAAATGTTTTTATTGCATAAAGAGCCAAATCCTGTTGTAATACCATAAATGGGAGTATTGCTGCCATCTATTTTCTTATCAAGATATTCACGGCAATGATTAATTAAGCCCTGAGACTCTTCAGAAATTTCAAGTTTGTGTCCTCCCCTAACCAGATCATCTAACACTTCGTAGGTTAGGGGTTTTGGTGATATGGAGTGAATTTTAGCCATATAGCTTATATTTCATTTGTTTTTTTGGATGCACTAAAGTATTTCTTAAGGTTTTCGATCTTCAAGGTTTCCTGATTCCCCGATACCATATTCTTTATGGAAACCTCTCCCCTCTGCATTTCCGATTCGCCGACAATTGCAACATACTGAATATTCTTTTTATTGGCGTAATCGAACTGCTTTTTCATCTTGGCTACATCAGGGTAAAGTTCGGCAGAAACTCCATATGAACGTATTTTTTGGATGATTTGCAAGCAAAATGCTGCCTCTTTAGCACCAAAGTTTGTAAACATTACCTGTGATGAGGAAAGAAGACTTTCAGGGAATAGACTAAGATGCAGCATTACATCATATATTCTGTCGGCACCAAATGATACTCCTACCCCAGATACATCTTTAAGCCCAAAAATACCTGTCAAATCATCATACCTTCCACCACCACAAATGCTGCCCATCTCCATATCATTTGCCTTTACCTCGAAAATAGTTCCTGTATAGTAGTTTAATCCCCGTGCAAGCGAAAGATCTAGTTCAACTGTAGTGCTTATGCCGCTAAGGTTTTTTATATAACCGAATACCTCCTCCATTTCAGCAACTCCTTTCAAGCCAACTTCGGAATTGGCCAACACCGATTCAAGTTTTTTCAACTTTTCTTCATTGGTTCCAATCAATGAAATAATTGGTTGAAGCAATGCTATTGCATCTTGCGACACTCCTCTTTCGCCAAGTTCTCGGTTAACGGCATCAATTCCAATTTTATCTAACTTGTCAATAGCTATAGTTATATCAGTAAGACGGTTGGTTTCACCCACAACCTCAGCTATACCGCTAAGAATTTTTCTATTGTTAATCTTCAAAGTTGTGCTTACCCCAAGTTTTGAGAAAACCTCGTTGATTATAAGTATCAACTCAACCTCATTCAGCAATGAATTGGAGCCAATCACATCAACATCGCACTGGTAAAACTCACGGTAGCGACCCTTTTGCGGCCTGTCGGCGCGCCATACCGGTTGAATTTGATATCGCTTGAACGGAAAGGCTATATCATTTTGGTATTGAACTACATACCGGGCAAACGGCACGGTAAGGTCGTACTTTAATCCCTTCTCGCAAAGTTTTACCGACAAGGGATTTAAATTTTCACTGTTAATATCAACACTATCAATACCCTTGAGGTAATCCCCTGAGTTCAATATCTTAAATAGTAGCCTATCGCCTTCCTCACCATATTTACCCATTAAAGTAGAAAGATTCTCCATGGCTGGAGTCTCAATGGGTTGGTATCCATACTGTTTAAAAACCGATTTAATGGTATCGAAGATAAAGTTTCGACGGGCCATTTCAACGGGCGAAAAATCGCGTGTTCCCTTTGGTATGCTTGGTTTATTCGAAGCCATTTAGTTGTTTTTTATTGCCTGTAAAGATAGGAAATATTTGAGCTTATTTTCGAAATAAACCATTTGGCAGAAAGGTATTTATACAAAGAAAGAATGATTTTTTCAACACAATACACTGATCTAATACCTCAAAATCAAAATTTTTGAGTTTAGAATTATAGCTATTAAATCTGCTCAAATCAATAAAAAGTCTTCAATTCTTAAGTAAAGAATTTAATAGAAAGAGGGTATTCAAACCTTTCTCCATTATTCGACTTAACTGAGGCAATAATTATTATAATCAGTCGAAATATTGATAGGGCGATGAGTAGGAAAATTCCAACGATCAACAATACCAATATTCCTGACACTATCATGTATAAAAGCATGGAAAGGTGAAAATTTATGGCATCTTTCCCTTGCTTATCCACCTCTGGGTACTGATCCTTTTTAATGGCCCAGAAAATCAAAGGTCCAATTATTGAACCAAATGGAATAATTAGACCTGCCAATGCTCCCAAGTGGCATAGCATAGACATTGAACGCTCCTCGTTGTTGATGTAATTTATTTTATTCATGGTTTCCATCGGTGATGTTTTTTTTAGCAATTATTCTACCAATTTTCTATACTTGATCCTTTTTGGTCCTTCATCCCCAAGTCGTTTCCGACGATTCTCTTCATACTCTGAATATGAGCCCTCAAAGAAGTATACCTGTGAGTTCCCCTCAAAGGCCAGAATATGCGTGGCAATCCTATCGAGGAACCAACGATCGTGGCTGATCACTACAGCGCAGCCCGCAAAATTTTCCAGACCTTCCTCAATGGCCCGTAATGTGTTAACATCTATATCGTTGGTAGGCTCATCCAGAAGTATAACATTGCCTTCCTCTTTAAGGGCAAGGGCTAAGTGCAACCTATTACGCTCTCCGCCAGAGAGCACGTTGCACATTTTCTCCTGATCGGCACCGGTAAAGTTAAATCTAGCCACATAAGCTCTGGCATTTACCTGCCTACCGCCAATTAGGATATGATCGGCCCCTCCTGAGATCACTTCAAAAACCGATTTCTCAGGTTCAATGGCCTTGTGTTGCTGATCAACATATGCAATCTTTACTGTTGTTCCCACCTCAAACTTACCTTTATCTATAGATTCTAAACCCATAATTAGACGAAACAGTGTTGTTTTACCTGCACCATTGGGTCCAATTACCCCTACTATTCCATTGGGTGGAAGTTTAAAGTTTAAACCTTCGAAAAGCAGTTTTTCGCCAAAAGCTTTTGCCACATCATTGGCTTCAATCACCATATCGCCTAAGCGTGGCCCATTGGGAATAAATATCTCAAGGCGTTCCTCCTTTTGCTTAACATCTTCGTTAAGCAATTTGTCGTAGGCCGATAGCCTTGCTTTTCCCTTGGCATGACGAGCTTTGGGAGACATTCGTACCCATTCTAACTCTCGCTCAAGGGTTTTTCTTCGCTTGCTCTCTTGTTTTTCCTCCTGTGCCAAACGATTCGACTTCTGCTCCAACCACGATGAGTAGTTACCCTTCCAGGGTATCCCTTCACCTCTATCCAGCTCTAAAATCCAACCTGCAACATTATCAAGGAAATAGCGATCATGCGTGATGGCTATTACGGTTCCTTTGTATTGCTGAAGGTGCATTTCTAACCACTGTACACTTTCTGCATCGAGGTGATTGGTAGGCTCATCGAGTAAAAGCACATCTGGCTCCTGTAGCAACAACCTACATAATGCAACCCTCCTTCGTTCTCCTCCAGAAAGAATATTCACCTTTGTTTCAGGCTCGGTGCAACGAAGTGCATCCATGGCCCTTTCAAGTTTCGAATCGAGATTCCAACCATCAGCATGATCAATCCTTTCGGTAAGTTCACCCTGACGTTCTATAAGCCTTGTCATCTCATCGTCGCTCATTGGCTCGGTAAATTTTGCGTTCACCTCCTCATACTCTTTAAGAAGAGATACCACATCCTTAACTCCCTCTTCAACAACCTCTCTTACGGTTTTTGTTTCATCAATCAAGGGATCCTGTTCAAGGTAGCCAACAGTATAACCCGGCGAAAAAACGACTTCCCCTTGAAATGACTTTTCAATGCCACCAATAATCCTTAAAAGAGTCGATTTTCCAGATCCATTGAGACCAATTATGCCAATCTTGGCACCATAAAAAAAAGACAAGTAAATATTATTTAAAACTTTTTTATGTGGGGGGTAAGTTTTGCTCACTCCCACCATTGAAAAGATAATTTTTTCGTCAGCCATGAGATTAATTCCATTAAATATTTATCCTATCAAACAACAATAATTCAATCAAAAAAAGGCACCGTCTGCATCTCGAATTTGGATGCCGACGATGCCACTCTTATAATAAAATTGTGTATGTTATTTTATCTTTTTGAAATCCTTTGGTAAAAAACCATCACCACGTTTTTTCTTTCTGTTGATCATATGGTAATCAAAGTAGTAAAACTGGTCATCGCCTGCTCCAATAAGGATTTTGTAGCAACGAGCTTGTAAACGGGTTCCTTCTGGACCAACCTTATGTAAGAATACTACATTTTCATTCTTTTCTGCTATGGCTTTTTCTAAATCATCCTTGTTAACTATTTTTACCGTATGGGGATATAACTTTCTTATTTCAGATAGACTTCGGATATTGGGTTCAATATCCTCCTCCAAAAGCCAAAGTTCCTTATTTCGGGTTTCCTTACGATTCTTGTTATAATGATCAAAGATGTTAGATTTAATTAGTTTGGGATTCTCATCTAGCATTCTAATGTGATTCTGAGCAAAGCGAATAAGGCTTTCAATCTTATATGCATAGCTGTCTTCGGGAACCGAAGCGTAACCAAGGGGTACAGAACAGATGTCAGGCAAATCGGTATGCCTTTTTACGGCTGCCCCCAATACAATGCTTATAAAATTGTAAGTTGCCTCAAGCTTGTCGGCAGAGAATTTTACCTGGAGCTTAACCAAAAACGATTTATTAATGTCTCCACGCATCTCTTCAAACTGTGTTGCATTTATAAATTCGTAAGGTGTAATCTTCCATGAATTTTCAACAGCAGTTTTTATTTTAAAGTTATACTCCGACATGGGATTATCTTCAAGTACAACATATGTTGTTGTTTTCAAAAAACTTTTAATATCCTCATGCCTGGCAACGTAACGGTCGGCAAAGCTGCTAATGGATATGGAAAGAATTCCAATGATAACAAATAGTTTTTTCATATTAGTTTTAATTTTTAGTTAGATTTCTTTATGCAAATTTAATGGAATACTCCTTTTAATACTACTTTTTAACTTTTTTTTGATAATTCATACGATTATTTTTTTTAATCACAACTTATAAATAGTCAACCTGATAAGAAAATAATAATTATTCAATAATACGTTTTGTATTAATTATGCAAACGGTTGAAGTGTTCAATTTCCAACTTATTTATTAAATTGCAACGGGGAAAAACGCTTTATCCACACAAATAGTATTATGATCTCAGGAACTAAACTTGTTGATTCTGAAGAGTTCAGAAGAGCTGCCAAGTTATACACTATAGGTGGCCGAGGTATCGCAAAATTGTTAATGGCTATTCTCAAGATTAACAGAATAAACAGAGAATATGCAAAAATTAGCGACTTACGAGGTATTGAGTTCCTTAATGCTTTATTAAAAAAATTGGAAATCAAATACGAGGTTAACCCTGAAGAATTAAAACGTATCCCCAATAAAGGTCCTTTCATCGTCGTAGCTAATCATCCCTACGGAGGTATTGATGGAGTTATTCTACTAAAACTGGTAAAAGATGTTCGTCCCGATTTTAAGATGATGGCCAACTTCCTTCTACGAAGAATTGAGCCAATCAAGGAATCCATTATCCCTGTTGATCCTTTCGAAGGAAAAAGTCAAACTTCTGGCAGTTTAGCAGGAATAAAGAGTGCCATTAGCCACCTTCACGACGGTTGCTCAATTGGCATTTTCCCTGCTGGTGAAGTGTCAACCTACTACAACACTGAATCACCAGGAGTAGCCGATAAACAGTGGAGCGAGTCGATACTCAAGTTCATTAAACGGTCGCAAGTTCCAATTATACCTGCATATTTCAAAGGCACAAACAGCAAACTTTTCCACATACTAGGACTAATTCACCCTGCACTCCGAACCATTAAACTACCCTCTGAACTGTTCAACAAGAAGAACAAGGTGGTTAAAGTTCGAATAGGCCTGCCCATATCGGTTGAAGAGCAGAATGAATTCTCAGATATTGCCAGATTTGGGCGTTACCTTAGGCTAAGAACTTATGCACTTGGATCGTCAATTGAGGTGAAGAAATTTTTCAACTACCGACTAAAACCCGAAGCGAAACCAGTTGATATAATTCAACCTGTTGCCTCAGATTTAATTCAGAGTGAAGTAGAATCGTTAATGGAAAATTACTTACTTTTTAAAAGTAAAAATTTCTGCATAATATGTGCCCCATCAGTGGAAATGCCTAACATAATGACTGAATTAGGGAGACTTCGCGAAATCACCTTTAGGGGTGTTGGTGAAGGCACCAATCGAAAGATTGATATCGATGAATTCGATTTATATTACAATCAGCTCTTTATTTGGGATGAAGAGGTTAAAACCATTGTAGGTGCTTATCGTGTAGGGAAGGGCAAGGAAATACTTGAGCGTTATGGCAAGAAGGGGTTCTATATCCAAAGTCTTTTTAAAATTGACAACGGATTTTTACCAATTCTTGGGCAAAGCATCGAACTAGGCCGCTCATTCATTGTAAAGGAATACCAAAAAAAACCTCTACCCCTTTTTCTTCTTTGGAAAGGAATATTATACTTCCTGATAAAGAATCCTGAATATAGATATTTAATAGGACCCGTAAGCATTTCGAGCCGTTTTTCGAATTACTCAAAAGGAGTTATTATTAACTTTATGAAAGCAAACTTCTTCGATCGTGAATTTGCCAGATTTATTACTCCAAGGAATAACTTTAGGGTTCCAGTCAGCAAAGATGATACTGAAGTAATTTTTGAAAAAAGCAACGACATCAATAAGCTAGATAGATTTATCCAAGACATTGAACCAGATGATTTCCGAATGCCAATTCTACTCAAAAAGTACATTAAACTCAACGGCAAAATAATCGGATTCAACGTTGATCCCAAGTTTAATAATGCTCTCGACGGACTTCTTGTTCTTGACCTATTCCAAGTCCCATTTGATACCATAACCTCTCTTTCAAAAGAGATAAATGATAAGTCGTTGCTGGATAGGTTTAACCTTTCAGACTATACTTTTGAAAAGGAAGATAAACGACAACCTTCACCCACAAGCTAATTGAACCTTTTTTAATCCGTTTTGTTTTTACCATATAATAATTAAACAATATTCTCATTGAAACAATGTGTTATTGTTAACTAATGAATTAAACAACAAATGGATATGAAAAGAAAAAGTATTTTTTTATTAGCATCAATCGTAGTGTTAATTCTCTCGAGCTGTATGCAAGCACCCGAAGGAGAGAAGGTTGAAACAGGAGATGTGTATACAATAAAGCCTTATGATCATGGGATTGAACTTAAGGTTGATTTGGAGAATAGCAGCATTGAATGGCTTGGAACCAAGCCAACAGGCACCCACTTCGGAACCCTCGGCATTAAAGAGGGGAGCGTTTTTGTTAAGGATGGTAATATTCTGGGAGGGAAATTCATAATGGATATGAATAGTATTGTTGTTCTTGACATCGATAATCCGGAAATGAATGGCAATTTGGTTAGGCACCTAAAATCTGCCGACTTCTTTTACGTTGACTCATTCCCAAATGCTTACTTTGAATTCTCGAAGATTAAGGCAATTAAGAATGTACAGGGCTCTGATGCAGAGTTCAACCCCTCGCATCGAATTGAAGGCAATTTAACCATTAGGGGCATTACAAAAGGGATTAACTTTAATGCAAAAATCAACTTAAATAAAGGAATATTGCAAGCTACAACTCCCCAGTTCCTCTTAAACAGGACTAATTGGAATGTAATTTATGGCTCTAATTCCATTTTTGCCAACCTTAAGGATAACTTCATTCACGACGAAATGGGCGTAAAGATTAACTTGGTGGCAAATTAACATAACGATTATAAAATATTTATAACCTCTGGGTGAGTTTTCGTCCAGAGGTTTTGTTTTTATATATTATTTAAACCTATCTCAACTCTGAACATCAAAAATGAAATTATTTTCTGCCATGTTGTCTTCCTGATAATCTAAAAATTTTAGCATGAAATTTTTCTCAAACATTCTGTTTGCAATGCTATTCCTTATCATCATTTTGAGTTGTAAAACTAGTGATGATGAAAGAATTAGAGCAAAAGCCAAAAAAATCCATTCGCAAATACTAACCATTGATACTCATACCGACACTCCACTCATGTTTGAACGAGAAGGATTCGATTTTAGCGGTAGTGACAACAACTCTCGGGGAAAGGTTGATCTCAAAAAAATGAAAATAGGAGGACTCGATGCTGCATTCTTTGCCGTTTTTATTGGTCAGGATGAACGAACTCCAGAAAAGTATGCTGAGGTATATACAAGAGCCATGGAAATTTTTGATGCTCTCCATACAACAATCAGTGAATATGCAGATAAGGTAGCTATTGGCCTTACTTCGGACGATGCTTATAGAATTAAAGACGCAGGCAAAAAAGCTATATTCATTGGTGTTGAAAATGGATATCCTATAGGTAAAAACCTATCAATACTTTCAGAATTTTACGAAATGGGTGCCCGTTATCTTACCCTTTGTCATACTCGAAATAATGATATATGCGATTCATCAACCGACCCCTCAGGGCCAGAACATGACGGTCTAAGTGCTTTTGGCGAACAAGTTATTGTTGAACTCAACAGGCTTGGAATGCTAGTAGATGTTAGCCATATTTCTGAAAGTGCATTCTACCAAACCCTTAAGATATCAAAAGTTCCCATTTTTGCATCTCATAGCAATACCCGTGCAGTATGCGATAACCCCCGAAACCTTTCCGATGAAATGATCTTAAAGCTGGCAGAAAAGGGTGGAGTTGTTCAGCTAAGCCTCTTGAGTAGCTATGTTAAAACCACAGAGTCAAATCCTGCAAGGGATAGCGCACATAACCAACTCCTCAAAAAGTACAATAACTTCCAAAACCTTTCGCTCGAGACAAGAAAACAAGCAGTAGAAGAGTGGTACGCAATCGATGATGCTTTTCCACCAGTTTTAGCAAATATATCCGATTTGGTTGATCATATTGATCATATTGTCAAGATTGTAGGAATTGATTACGTGGGGATTGGTAGTGATTTCGATGGTGGAGGTGCATTAGAAGGATGCATGGATGCCAGCCAAATGATTAACATAACTATTGAACTTCTTAAAAGGGGATACTCAAAAAATGATATTGAAAAGATTTGGGGTAAAAACTTTATTCGAGTTTTAAAACAAGCCGAAGCTTACTCTAATAGTCTGAAATAAAACTGGTTCGTACCATTGAACTCTTGCCTATTTCTTCATATTTGTTTTATTATCAAACATTTAATCAATATAATATTTACTGTATTGACTTATAAAAGGTAAATAAAAAAAGTACATTTTTTTTCGGCATCAATATCTTTAGCAATCAACCGATTGAGGAAATACATTCCCACTTTGTAGAAATATCTTTGCAATACAACATAAAAAAGTTATACATTTGTACAATATTTCTTTAAAAGAGATATGCAAATAATACTCATAAATTACTAGTAATTATGATTATACGATCTGCAAAATTTCTAAAAAGTAGTCCACATGTTGGGCTCTGCCCACACCCCGATCTTCCCGAATATGCATTTATCGGAAGGTCAAACGTAGGCAAGTCTTCACTTATTAACATGATCACCGGATTAAGAACCTTAGCTAAGGTGTCGGGAACCCCAGGAAAAACTCAGTTAATCAATCACTTTGAGATTAACGAATCGTGGTTTTTGGTAGATTTACCAGGTTATGGGTACGCTAAAGTTTCAAGAGGTAAAAGAGAGGTTTTCTCCGAAATGATTACCAAGTATATTCTTAACCGCGAAAATCTAAACTGCCTTTTCGTATTAATTGATTCAAGGCTTGAACCTCAGGCTATTGATCTCACATTTATCAACTGGCTAGGAAGTAACCACATACCTTTTGCTTTAGTATTTACAAAAACTGACAAATTAAGCTCATCTACTCTGAATAGCTCCTTATCAAAATACAAAAAGCAACTTTACGAAACATGGGAGGAATTACCACGCATTTTTACTTGTTCAGCAGTTACTCGTATTGGAAGAGATGATATACTCAATTACATTGCTGAGATTAATACCACTTCTGATGTTTTAGTTAAATAGCATAAAATTTAAAAAAAATCTAACCCCAATAGAATAACTCTGTTGGGGTTTTATGTTTGATAAAAGAGATTTAAATTACCAATAAACAAATACTATTTGTCTAATAAAAGCTCAGATAAAAATTATTATCATTTTGATTTTTTACATTAAATTTGCCCAAACATCCAAGTATTCATAGCAAAATCAACAAATCATGCGTAAAAGCAACTGTATAAAGTTCTTCTCAGGACGTAATTCCCTTTATCTAGCCACAGAAATTGCACGTAACTTTGGTATACCGTTGGGTAAATCATCAGTGACTGACTTTAGCGATGGTGAGTTTCAACCCTCATTCGACGAATCAGTTCGCGGGGCAACGGTTTTTATTATTCAATCAACCTTCCCTCCTACTGATAACCTATTCGAATTGCTTCTTATGATTGATGCTGCCCATAGAGCATCAGCATATAAAGTGGTCGCCGTCATTCCATACTTTGGTTGGGCTCGACAGGATCGAAAGGATAAACCCAGGGTATCAATAGGGGCAAAACTTGCTGCAAACCTGCTTATCGCTGCTGGGGTTGACAGGGTAATGACCATGGATCTTCATGCTGACCAAATTCAAGGATTCTTCGACGTTCCTGTTGATCATCTTTACGTTTCGTCAATCTTTGTCCCATATATTAAAAGTTTAAACCTTGACAATATTGCCATTGCTGCTCCCGATATGGGTGGTGCCAAAAGGGCTAATGCCTATGCTCGCTTTTTGGATTCTCCCCTGATAATATGCCATAAAACCAGAGAAAAGGCAAATCAAGTGGGTCAGCTTACCGCTATTGGTGAAGTGGAGGGGAAAAATGTAATTATCCTTGATGATATGGTTGACACCGCAGGAACCCTTACCGCTGCTGCTGATATGATGATGGAAAAAGGTGCCCTTAGCGTTAGAGCTTTTGCCACTCACCCTGTCCTTTCTGGTCCGGCTTACGAACGGATAGCCAATTCGGCAATCAAAGAGTTGGTGGTGACCGATACTATTCCAATCAAAAAAAATCAAAATACAGAAAAAATAAGAGTACTTTCTGTTGCGGAACTTTTTGCAGATGTAATCAATAAAGTTTACAATTTTGAGTCTATTAGTGAGAAGTTTATCATTTAATTTTTGAACCTTTTCAAAAGTCTTCCTATATTTGCACCCCAAAAATCCCCTCAGCTATAACAATGGCGCG